>JAZQUQ010000029.1:0-4702 GCA_045631365.1 Eubacteriales bacterium
CTTATGGTGTTGTGCCTTGGCTATACTCTGTTTTTTGAGTTATTTCACTTTTTTAATAGGGAGCCACAGCTCGATATAGCGGGAATTGTTCAGCGTTTCGTCCCCTCTTTTGTAAAACCAGTGGACCAACTCAATTTCGGGGGCATCGGCAAGCTCATATCCCGAGGTGGGGAGCCATTCGCTGACTGCCTTTTTTCGAAGGGCATCCGTGTGCAGATTGGGCCATTTTGCCCGTTCCGTTTCGCAGACCAGATACAGCATTTCGGGAATACGGATGATTTCAAAGCGTTTTGCTTCTTCTTTGAGCTCATCCACCATATCTTCATATGCATCCTCTCTGTCATGACGGGATGCAATATAGAAATCGTACCCGTCGTCCCCGAAGTTTGTCATAATGTTGTAATCGTTGTCGCAGTCACGGTACATTCCGTGGAGGATGTACTGGTTCATCCGTGTGTTGACGTAAAAATCGCACTCCTGTTCCGCACGTTCCTCCGGTGTTCGCAGTCCCGTGAATCTTCTCTTGTAGCCCGTGAACAGCATTTCGGGCTTTTTTTCAATTCTGTAATCCATGATATTTCCGCCTTCCAATGAGATTTTCAGAACAAGGGGCGAGAAGGATTTTAAATTACTGCCGTTGGTGCGCACCTGTGACGGCAGGATTCCATGGAACTTTCGGAATGCTTTGGTAAAGCTGTCGGGGGTTTCATACCCGTATTTCAGCGCAACATCGATGATTTTCGCATGATCCGCCGCAAGCTCGATGCCGGCAAGAGTCAGTCTGCGGTTTCGGATATACTCTCCCACGGTGAATCCGCAGAGGATACTGAAAACACGCTGAAAATGATAGCTTGACGAAAAGCTTTGGGCAGCCACCGCATCGTAATCGATTTCTTCCGTCAGATTCGCTTCAATGTAGTCGATGGCTTTCTGTATTCCGATGATCCAGTCCACGGTTCATTGCCCTCCTTTCCTCTGTCTGTGGTTCAATTATATCATAGATTTGTTGGACAATCCCGACATTCCGTGCGGAGTGCGGACGGATTAATTCACCAAATTCTCGCTCTCACGGAGGAGCTTCTGTACCTTATCCGCAAGGCCCTTGTTTTCCTCTTTTTCGAGGGCAGGGTCATCTTCCACTACCGCTTTCGCCAAAGCAACCGCCCGCTCGATGAGACCGCGGTCACGGCATCCCGCCGCAAGGCTCAGCCGCATCTGACCGTGCTGTTTGATGGAATCGGAGCCAAGGAAATCCCCGGGTCCCCGCTGCTCCAGATCATATTCCGCGATACGGAAGCCGTCCGTGGTGCTTTTGATGGCACGGAGTCTTTCCCGTGCGGTGTCCCCCCGTGCGTCGGATACCAAAATAAAGTAGGATTTCGCGCTTCCTCTGCCCACGCGGTCGCGGAGCTGGTGGAGCTGGGATAAGCCGAACCGATCCGCATTTTCCACGATCATCAAAGTGGCGTTTGGGACGTTCACCCCTACCTCAATCACGGTGGTGGAGACCAGCACGTTCACGTTTCCCGCGGAAAACTCCTGCATGACCGTCTCCTTCTGTTTCGGCTTCAGCTTGCCGTGGACAAAGGCGATGTTCAACTCCGGCAGAGTTTCCGCAAGCTCCGAAGCATAGCTTTCCGCCGCCTTCAATGGGGGCAGATCGCTTTCCGTCTCCCAGAAATCCCCGAAGGTGACATTTGCCATTTCCTCCGCATCCTCCTCGGCTTTGGCGGAGGTCTTTTTCTTTTCCTCCACGGCAGGACACACGATATACACCTGATGCCCCTCGTCCACCTGCTTTCGGATAAAGCCGTTCAGCCGTTCGCGGTATCCCTCGTCCACCACAAAGGTGTCGATCTTCTGCCGTCCCTTCGGCAATTCGTCGATGCGGGACACGTCGATTTCCCCGTACAGAGCAAGGGTCAGGGTACGGGGGATGGGTGTGGCGCTCATGGTGAGACTGTGGATGCTTTCGCATTTTTCAAGAAGCGAGGCACGCTGAGCCACGCCGAATCGGTGCTGCTCGTCGATGACGGCAAGACCGAGGCGGTCGATCTCCACGTTCTCCGAAATCAGCGAATGGGTGCCGATGACGATATCCGTCCCCATGCCGTCCATGGTGATGGGGGAAAGGGAGCGAAGGATGGCGTCCCGTTCTCTCTTCCCCGTGGAGCCGGTGAGAAGGGCGCATCGGATGCCCATAGGCTCAAACAAAGCGGAAAGGTCCTTGTAATGCTGGGCGGCGAGGATTTCCGTGGGCACCATAACGGCCCCCCGATAGCCGTTCTTCACCGCGAGATACAAAGCGGCGGCTGCCACCACGGTTTTTCCGCTTCCCACGTCTCCTGTCAGCATACGGTTCATGACGAATTCCCCGGAAAGATCGGCGGCGATCTCGCTGACACATCGATCCTGTGCCGAGGTCAGCTCAAAGGGGAGGTTTTTTTTGAATTCGGTAAGGTCGGTGTCCGCCATACGGTAGCGGCTTTCCTGTTTTTTCTTGTTCCCCGATGCGGCAAGGGCGGTAAAGAGGAAGAAAAGCTCCTCAAACACCCGCCGTCTCTGGGCGATCTCCAACGTGGCCATGGACTCGGGGCGGTGGAGATTATCCACGGTATAGGAATAGGCGGGCAGACCCATTTCCGATAGAATATGGGGAGGCAGATACTCCGTCAGCTCCGAGCGGCAGTATCGGACGGCGTCTGCGGTAAGCTGTGCCATCATGCGCTGGTTGATGCCCGCGGTCAGGGGATACACGGGGACAATGGCGGGGAGAGCCACCCCCTCACGCACCGCTTCGTAAATGGGGTTGGCGCTCTGCAGACGGTTTCCCATGAGGGAAAATCTGCCGAAAAAGCGGAAGGTATCTCCCGTATGGACAACATCCTTCATAAAACCCATGTTGAAGTAGGTGATATCCACCATCCCCGTATCGTCAAAGGCACGGAACTTCACCAAGGTCATGCCGCGGCGGATATTCTTGACGGTTGGCTCGGATGCGGCAGTCAAAATCACCGCACAGGGGTCGGAATAAAGAGACGTCTTCTCCTCCGCGGTGTAGGTCAGGCTCGCCAGCTTCTCCCGAAGCCGACTTTTGACCTCCTCCACCGTGAGAATCTCGCCTCGGTTCTGATACGCGCGGGGAAAATGCGTCACAAGATCGCCCACCGTGGCAATCCCCAACTTCAAAAGAGACGCCGCACGCTTGTCCCCCACATTCCTCAGCACCGTCACAGGCTGCTGCAGTTTTGTTTTTTCCATGTTTCTTAATCGGGGGGACTTTTTGCAAAAAGTCACCCCCGAACCCCCTTCAAAAACCTTTATGCATAAGATAAAATATTATTTGGCGTAAATATATTATAATAGTAGCATAGAATCGTGAAAAATTCAAGGTTTTTCTTCTTGTATCGGATCAACGAATATGGTATAATAGTTTAAAAGTTTTTGAAGGAGCTTGAGGAAACTTTTTTTTAAAGTTTCCTCAAAAAAATAACTATGGCAATTGTTACGATTATCGGTTCGGGTATGATGGGGTCTGCGTTGGCGTTTCCTGCGCGGGAGAACGGACATGTGGTTCGGCTTGTAGGTACGCCTCTTGACCGTGAGATTATTGAGACCTGCAGAGAGACGGGTCGGCATCCGAAGTTTACCAAGGACTTCCCCGCGGGGGTAGAGTATTATCAGATCGAAGAGATGGCGTCTGCCATTGACGGGGCGGACATGATCATCGGCGGTGTCAGCAGCTTTGGTGTAGAATGGTTCGGTGACGTGGTTCTGCCCGCCATTCCCGAGAACGTTCCCGTGATCACCGTGACCAAGGGACTGATGGACACCCCCGACGGAAGACTCCTGACCTATCCCGCCATTTGGGAAGAAAAGCTTGCCAAGATGGGCAAAACCTTGTCCCTCAACGCCATCGGCGGCCCCTGCACCAGTTACGAGCTGGTAGCACACGACCAGACCGAAGTGGCATTCTGCGGCAAGGATATGACCATCCTCGAAAAGCTCCGCGGAATCATGGAGACAGACTACTACCACATCAGCCTTTCCACCGACGTGGTGGGAATCGAGAGCGCGGTGGCTCTGAAGAACGGCTACGCCCTCGGCATTGCCCTCACCATCGGCCTCAACCAGCGGGAGTTCGGCGTGAACAGCGTCCTCCACTTCAATTCGCAGGCTGCAGTATTCGGGCAGAGTGTCCGTGAGATGGCAAAGCTTCTGGAACTGCAGGGTGCGGGAACCCTCGACAATCTTGCGGTGGGTGCGGGAGACCTTTACGTTACCGTCTACGGCGGAAGAACCCGTTTGGTGGGCATCCTCCTCGGCAGAGGGCTTTCCATTGACGAAGCAAAGGCGGAGCTGAACGGCGTGACTCTCGAATCCCTCGTAGTGGCAGAGCGCGTTGCCCGTGCCATCCGTGCAAAGGCGGCGAAAGGCGAGGTCGACCCCGCGGAATTCCCGCTTCTCATGCACGTGGACGAAATCTTAACCCAAAAGAAGCCCGTTAACATCCCGTGGGACGAATTCCGGTTTACCAATTGAATATCAAAAGGGGGAAGGAAAGCTTTTTGAAAAAAGCTTTCCTTCCCCCTTTAAAACCCCTTTCCTTTCAAAAACTTTCATCCTGGTCTCGGAGCAAAAGCAAGTGCAATTCCCTGTGCACATATTTCATCCCAATCGTATAAAAGTTTTTGAGGAGGGG
>JAZQUQ010000030.1:0-4110 GCA_045631365.1 Eubacteriales bacterium
GTAGTACCAGGTATCGGGCTGCTGGATGCCTGCGGTCATGTATGCGCCGTCCAGACGGTTGAAGTGGAGACCGTCACGGGAAACGATGAGCCCCGTATCCATAAACACGGTACCGATTCTGCTGCCGGTTGCGTTCATTTCGGTCCGTCTGCCGTTCCAGTCGGGGAGATACTTGTAATTTCCCTTGGGCTCGGGACGGTTCTTGTAACGGGAGGGGAAGCCGATGTACATTTTTTCGGCTCTCTTGTACTTTACGATCTGGTTGGTGTACAGCTCGATGAAGCGGTCGCCGTCGTCGAAGATGATTTCTTCGGGTGTGGTCCAGGTAACAAAATCCTTGGAGCGGGTCAGACGTACGTCGCGGTAAACGTCCTTCAGGTCCTGTTCCTTGGGAGGCTTGATTCTGCGGGTGCCGTTCTTATCGTGGAAGTCACGGATGTACATCTTGTATTCTTCGTCCACTTCGTCCCACAGTACGACGTTATAGGAGTCAAATACGCCGGGAACGGGGAGGAGTCCCACTTTTTCAAAGGTGATTCCGTCCGCACTCTTCTAGTAGAGCAGCCCCAGCTCCTTTTCATGCTCATGCCATGTTTCCAGGCAGGACAGCGCCTTGAATTTGGCATCGGCAGGGCAGTCGGGATTGGTGTCGTAGAATACGGAGAAGTTGTCGATGGGACGCTCTTCGGTATGGAACATGTTGTTGTCCTTGGAGCCGTCGAATTCGTACAGACCGATGCTGCAGCGGGTGAAGGTCTTGCCGTCCTTACTTTCCGCAACGCAGAGGCGATTCTTGTAGGTCTTCCAGAAATCCTTGTCACGGCCGCGGTAGTACATGCGGTAGGTGTCGCCCACCTTTACCATGCCGACATAGTTAACGCCTACGGTTTCCCAGTCCTTGTCGCAGTTCATAACCACGTTCTTGCGGACAGGGCGGTGAACCTCCAGGTTGATGTTTTCGGATTTGTCTACCAGAAACATATCCCAACATACTTCGCGGTTGGTTTTCAGCTCGTAAGTTGCCATAGTTGATTTTTCCTTTCGTAAAACGGAGAGATACTCCTCCGATTGTAGTCTGTTTTGAAAAATATGTATGGTTTTTCCCTCGTTTTGTTCCAAAAGGGAAAGAACCTTGGGGCGCTGCTCTTCGTTGTAGCTGCGGATGAAAGAGAGAAATTCTTCATCATCCTGATCGGGATCCTCTACCCACGGCAGATCGGGACGAGGGTTTCCCCTCCGAGCGCGGATTCCCTCCAGGCACACCTCGGTAGGATAGTCAAGGAAGAATACCGTATCCGCTGCCGCCATTCTCAGTTCCATGGTGGAGGCGTAGTTGCCGTCGATGATCCACCGATCGGTTTCCAGAACACAGCGAAGCCGTTCGCGGAAGACATCTCTCGGAACGGTGGTTCGGTCCTCCTTCCAGTACATTTGGTCGAGGTAGTGGAGGGGAAGCCCTGTAATCTCGGCAAGGGCACGGGAAAAGGTACTTTTTCCGCTTCCCGGACAGCCGATGACGATCACTTTTTTCATTATATCACCTTTTTTTTGATTTGTCAGCAGTTTTTTGATTTCTTTTAAAAAACGTTCATAATTCAATCAAAACCGCACGACAGGGGGCGCCGTCCGCACCTTCCAGCTTCAGAGGAGCGGCGTTGAGGAGATAGATTCCCTCGGAAACCTCACCGAGACGGATTCCTTCAAGGAGTACAACTTCCTCCGAAAGAAGAATTTTGTGGACCGCCATGGGAGCATCCACGGGACCTACGGAGAGGGTTTCCGTACCGATCAGCTCGACCGAGGCAGAAGCGAATATGGCAGCAGCTTCTTCCGTAACCACCGCATCGCCCTTCAGGAGAATCCGTTTCGCTCCCTCGGGAGAGAATTTTTTTGCTTTTTCAAGGATTTGTCCGGCGTCTTCTGGCGAAAGCAGCCCCGTGATCCGTTCGGTTACATAGCAGAAACCGATCATTTTTTCAAGGGAGAGGGATTCCGCTGTCTTTCCGTCCGCGAAGAAGTGGTAGGGGGCATCCACGTGCGTTCCGTTGTGGGCACACATGGAAAAGGCAGTCAGATTGTAGAGTTCTCCCTTGTCCATACGGGAAAGCTCCCTCATTTCGGGGGATTCGTCCCCGGGATACACAACACAGGTGAAAACCTCTTGGGAAATATCGTGAATTTTCATGGGTCAGAACCTCCTTTTCGGCGAAAAAGTTGCGGGAGTATTATTTATAGCATTTTTTACAGGGAGTGTACCCGTTTGCCTCAGCGGTTTCTACCGTTACCTGCATGGGATTGTCCATTCCGCTGCAGGTTGCTTTGCAGTGGTATCGGGTCCCTCCGTTTACGGGAACCCACACAAGATTCCCCTCGGTTTCCTCCTGCTCCGGCACGGTGACACCGTTTGAGGCGGCGTTTTTCGCGGGGGGGACGGTTTCGTGAGGCTCGGTTTCCGAGGAGGCGTACTCGTGGGCAGTTGTGTTCTCGGGTTCGGCTGAAAGGGAGAAAACGGCTTCAGTTTCCTTGGGTGTTTTTGTGATTTCCGCAGGGGTAAGATTGCAGGAGACCATGGAAAACAGCATGATCAAGGGAAGGATCACTTGGAGGATTCGCTTCATAGTGGCGGAGTCCTTTCTTTTACCAGATAAAAGGAATGAGTCGGTATTTCACCTTGTCTGTATATTCGGCATATCCCGAAAGTGCTTCGGTCAGCACTTTTTCTTCATTACGGATACGGATCACAAGGACGGTCGGGTAGAGGGCGAAGGGGATCAGCCCCCAAAAAGAACCGAGGATCAGCGGAATGGGGAGGAACATCAGAAGGGTAGCGAGGTACATGGGGTGACGAACTACGCCGTAAAGCCCTGTTTGCACCACGGTTTGGTTCGCTTGAACCTCGATGGTGCGGGACAGCCATACGTTCTCCCGCATGACCTCGAAATACATGCCGTAGCCCGAGAGAAAGAGGACGGACGCCGTGATCACAAGCCAAAGTGGAACGGTGGACCATTCAAAGCGGCAGTCAAGGGCGGAGAGAATGAATCCCGCGGGGAAGATCAATGCCGAGAGGGCAAGAACCCCCTTTTGGGCGGATTCTTTTTCTCTGCTGTCCAACCGTTTGGCAAGAAGGGCGGGGGATTTTACATAGAGAACCACCCCGAAAAGAAGCATGGGGAGAAACAAAAGGGCAAGAAACAGCCAGCCGTTGGGGTAAGCCACGGTTCCCTGGGGCAGAAACAGGAGGAGCCCCACAAGAAGGAGACCGAGGAGGTATTTGGTGATTGCCTGAATCAAAAGTTTCATGAGAATGTTACCTTTCAGGGAAGGAGGGCGTCGAGGTCAAGACGGACGATATCGGTGGCAAAGAACAACTTACCGTAGATGTACTTGTCCGATGCGCTTTCCGTAAGGGTGATGATGCCGCCGTCGAAATAATCCAGCCCTTCTGCCATAGCGGGGCCGTTGAACTCTGCAATCGTTTGGTCGAGATAGTAGACAGGCGCACCGTCTAAGGTTTTGCCGGAATCTACCGCATCGTCAATATTGTAAACGTAATACCACGAATCGGCAAGCCCGTAGGAGGTGGAAAGCATCACTTTTCCGTCGGGGGTGAAGGCGATGCCCTGTACCTTATTTCGGATGGAATAAACGCGGATGGGGGCGGTGAGATCGTCCATGGCGTAGACGGAGCAGATGGCGTAATGGGTGCCTTCTGCCGTTTCAAAGATGTGGTCCTCCACCTTTTTCGTTCCGGAATCGATAAAGGAGCCTACGTACAGGTACTCGTCATCCGTGTAGAGGAAGGAAGCGTAGTTGTTGACAGCAGTTCCCACGCCGATGTTGACGGAGCCGCCGTTTTCCGCATTCAGCACGTCCGAGAGGGGGAAAGCGTAAATTTTGCTCCCGCTTGCGAGATAGGCGGTATCTCCCGAAACGGCGATTCCTCCGGCGTGACCGGTGAAGGGTTCTCCGTCGCGGTGGAGGGTAACGAAATAGGAGTCGCTTTCGAGGGTCGTGACGTAAATACGGGATGCGGAGTCGTCCTTCATGTAGCCGGAGACGAGGATGTCGTCATGCTCGTCGGCAGCGGCGATTCCCTGGCAAACGAAG
>JAZQUQ010000031.1:0-18580 GCA_045631365.1 Eubacteriales bacterium
GCGGGGAAGCCACAAAGATCAGTTTTTTCTTCATAATAATCAGGATAGCCTTTCGATTTTCATAAGCGTATCGTTCCGTAACAGTATAACATAATCCTCAGTTTTTGTCAAGCGATGCCCCATGGGCTTTGGCGTATCCGAACAGGGAAGGCGTTAAAACAAAAGTATGGACAGGCGTCCCCGACTGTCCATAAAACGAGGGATTAAAACAAATTTCACATCTGTCTTAATCCCTCGTTTCGTGGCGTTGATTCCTATTTTTTCGTTTACGGCTTGCAGGCTTCTTTGATCACGGCAATGGCTTCGGCGAGAACGTCCTGCGGAATGTTCAGCGCAGGGAGGAGACGCACCTTTTCCTTTGCGGTAAGGCAGAGTACACCATTTGCCATGCAGGTCTTCACGATTTCTGCGGCAGGCTTTTCCACCTCAATGCCGATCATCAGTCCCATGCCGCTTACGGACTTGACTCCGGGGGCACTCGAAAGGGCTTCGCGGATGTAATCCCCCTTCGCTTTTACTTCGGCAAGGAAGGCGTCGTCCATGCGGGAAAGAATGCTCACCGCACCCGCACAGGAGATGGGATTTCCCCCAAAGGTAGAGCCGTGGTCACCGGGGCCGAGGATGTTCTCTACCTTTTCTCCAAGAAGTGTTGCACCGAGAGGGAGACCTCCGCCGATTCCTTTGGCGGTGGAAACCACGTCGGGGGTGATTCCGTAGTGCATGTAGGAGTACAGCGCACCCGTCCGTCCGTTTCCCGTCTGTACTTCGTCCACCATCAGAATGATATCATGGGCGGCGGCGTAGTCTGCAACCCCTTTCACGAAATCGGGATCCAGAGAAATGACGCCCCCTTCGCCCTGTACGCATTCAATGAGAATTCCAGCCAGCTTGTGTTGATCTGCGATTTCGACAAAAGCCGAAAGATCGTTGGCGGGAGCATGGACAAAACCGGGGGTGATGGGTTGGAACAGTTTATGGAAATGCTCCTGACCCGTGGCGGCAAGGGTGGTCAGCGTTCTGCCGTGGAAGCTTTTTTCCAAGGTCAGAATGGTGTAGGTATCCGCTCCGTGATGTTCGGCGGCGTATTTTCTTGCCGCCTTGATGGCACACTCATTTGCCTCTGCACCCGAATTGGAGAAGAAGACTTTCTTCATCTGTGTACGGGAACAGAGCAGCTCCGCCAATTTCACGCAAGGTTCGGTATAATAGAGATTGGAGGTGTGCTGAACCAGTCCAAGCTGTGCGGTAACGGCAGAGACCCATTCGTCGTCGGAAATACCGAAAGCGGTGACCCCGATGCCGGATCCCATATCGATGTACCGTTTGCCTGTGTCATCGTATACCACAGAACCTTTTCCCGAGACGATTTCCACAGGGAAGCGGGCATAGGTCCCCGCAATATAGGTTTGATCTTTGATCTTTAATTCACTCATGTTTCTATTTCACTCGATTCCAAAAAATATTGCAAAGGGAATTTACGCTGTTACCATGGTACCTGCACCTTCGTCGGTCAGCAGCTCCATCAGAATGGAATGGGATACGCGGCCGTCCATGATAACCACGTTCTGTACGCCGTGAGAGATGGCATCGATGCAGCAGTTTACCTTGGGGATCATACCGCCCGAGATTACCCCTTCATCGTAAAGCTTGTTTGCCTCGTCCACGGTGATTTCGGGGATCAGGGAAGCGGGATCGTTGATGTCACGGAGGATTCCCGCAACGTCGGTCATCATAATCAGGCGTTCTGCTCCCAGCGCACCTGCAATAAAGGCTGCTGCGGTGTCGCCGTTGATGTTGTACACGTTTCCTTCGCCGTCACTTGCCACGGTGGAGATGACGGGGATGTAATTGTTTTCCAACAGGTCTGTAATCGGCTTGGGATTGATATTGGTGATCTTACCCACGAAGCCGAGGCGTTCGTCCTTCATTTTTGCCTCAATGATGCCGCCGTCGATGCCGGAAATGCCTACTGCGTTGCCCCCCTTGGTCTGCAAAAGAGTTACAAGGGATTTGTTGACCTTTCCTGCCAGCACCATTTCCACGATATCCACCGTTTCCTTGTCGGTGACACGGAGACCGTCCACGAATTGGGGAACTTTACCAAGCTTTTTCATCAGATCGTTGATTTCAGGCCCGCCGCCGTGGATCAGAACCACCTTCACCCCGATGAGCCAAAGGAGGGCGATGTCTTCCATCACCTGTTCCTTGAGTTTTTCGTCAATCATGGCGTTTCCGCCGTATTTGATGGCTACGATTTTGCCGCTGTACCGCTTGATGTACGGCAGAGCCTGTGTTAAAACGTCGGCGCGCTGTGCGTTTGTAAACATATTACTCATAGCAATTCTCCTTATCAAGTCCGATAGTCTCCGTTGATCTTCACATAATCGTAGGTCAGATCACAACCCCAAGCGGTGGCAGATACATTGCCGTCGCCGATGGAAACAAGAATTTCAATATTGCGTTCCAGAAGGATTTCCTTGGCTTTTTCTTCGGAGAAGTCTACCCCCGCCCCATTTTGACAAACGGTAATCTCGCCTTTCGGAGAACGGAATGCAACGTCCACCCGATCGATGTTCACGGGCACGCCGCTGTATCCGATGGCACAGAGCACACGGCCCCAGTTGGCATCCGCACCGAACATGGCAGCTTTCAGAAGGCTGGAACAGACCACGCTCTTTGCAACCGCACGGGCAACCCCGAGATCGTCCGCGCCGCTGACCACGCATTCCAAAAGCTTGGTAGCACCTTCACCGTCGCCTGCAATCATACGGCAGAGATTTACGGTGATGGTGTTCAGCGCCTTCATGAACACGGAGAATGCCTCGCCCTCTGCTTCAATGGGAGTATTGCCTGCCATGCCGTTTGCAAGAACCACCACCATATCGTTGGTAGAGGTATCGCCGTCGATGCTGACCATGTTGAAGGTTCCCGCAACGTCGCCGGAAAGTGCCTTCTGCAGCATGGCGGGGGAGATTGCGGCATCGGTGGTGATGAACACCAGCATGGTTGCCATATTGGGATGGATCATGCCGCTTCCCTTGGCAATGCCGCCCATGTGACAGATTTTTCCGTCAAGCTCAAATTCCACGGCGATCTCTTTTTTCACTACGTCTGTGGTCATGATTCCTTCCGAAGCGGCATCGCTGCCATCGGTGGACAGTCCCGCAACCAGAGAGGGGATTCCTTCTGCAATGGGAGTGATATTGAGGGGCTGACCGATGACACCGGTGGAAGCTACCACCACGTCCTTGGGTGAGATGTTCATCGCTTTGCCGAGAAGCTCACCCATCTGCTCGGCGATTTCGATGCCGTTGGCGTTGCAGGTGTTGGCGTTTCCGCTGTTGCAGATCACAGCCTGTGCGGTTCCGTCGGAGATATGGTCCTTGGTCACTTTCAGGGGAGCGCCCTTTACAAGGTTGGTGGTATATACCGCAGCGGCAGAAGCGGGAACCTCGCTGACGATCAGCGCAAGATCCTTTTTGGTCCGATTTTTCCGAATGCCGCAATGTACGCCGTTTGCTTTAAATCCCTTTGCGGCACAAACACCGCCGTTAATCAATTTCATCATGGTAATTTCCTTCCTGTTATATCCATTTCGATGTGTTATCTTAATTTCTGTTTCATATCCCGCCGTTTGTCAAAGGACAAGTCCGGTGGTTTCGTCCAACCCGAGGAGGACGTTCATATTCTGAATGGCGGCACCCGATGCGCCCTTTCCGAGATTGTCAAAGCGGGAGACCAGAAGAACGCGGTCTGCATTTCCCGTAACGGTCACCTGCATGCTGTCCTTGCCTGTCATTGCGCAAGCGGAAAGGAAGCCCGATTCGTCGGCGTCGGTATAGTGAACCAGCCCTTCGGCGTAGTAATCCTGATAAATTTTTTTGATGTCGTTCATGCTGCCCTTGATCTGATGGGCGAACAGGGGGATGGTTACCTCCATGCCCGCATAGTAGGGAGCAACGATGGGACAGAACACGGGGAGAATTTCCAAGCCGCTTACCGCAGTCATTTCGGGGAGATGCTTGTGGGATTGGGTCAGCCCATACATGCGGGGCGCATCAAGGAGAGAATCCCGTTCCGCGTCCTCGTATTCCGCAATCATTTTTTTGCCGCCCCCCGAATAGCCGGTCAGGGAGAAGCAGGTGAGGGCGGTGCTTTTGTCAATCAGTCCCTTTTCCACGAGCGGGGTAGTCAAAGCCAAAAATCCGCTTGCGTGGCACCCGGGATTGGCAATCCGTCGGGAAGCCTTGATGGCATCTCGCTTTCCCGAAAGCTCCGGGAAGCCGTAGATCCAGCCGGGTGCGGTTCGGTGTGCCGTGGAGGTGTCGATGATGGCGGTGTTGGCGTTTGCTTCATCTGCCATTTTTACCGCATCCGTCGCCGCCCCGTCGGGAAGGCAGAGGAACGCAACGTCAGCAGAGCAGAGCGCCTCGCATCTCGCGCTGTCGTCTTTTCGCAATTCCTCGGGGAGTGTGATAAGAGAGATGTCCGTTCGGTGTTCCAATCGCTCACGAATCCGCAAACCCGTGGTTCCCACACTTCCGTCGATAAAAACTTTAATCATAACAATACCTCCTCGGCAGAAAAAGAATGAAGATATTATACTCCCATCAAGGGGCGTTGTCAAGCCACGAAATGAATAAAAATGCGTAATTTTCGCCTTTGCATAAATAAATATTCGATATTTTCATTATTTTTTGAATATTTATGACGTGTCGGGCAAAAAACAACGGGTCATCCGCATAAAGCGAATTGACCCGTTATCCGTTGATTTCATTTGAAATTTTACCGTGTTTCCTCTTACGACAGCATGATCTTGATGATCTCCGCATCGGTTTTCCTCATCCCGTCGGCGGCGAGGCGGCTCACGTTGCGGATGGTGTTTTCTACACCCTTGCTGACAATTCCGTCTCCTCCGAAGAACTGACTGCCTTCACGGAACATCTGCATACCGAGGATTCCCGCTTCCACCGCAGAGGCGATCTTTGCGGCACAGCTTGCCTTGGCACCGTCGCAGATCACGCCGGAGTTGATGGCAAGGGCGTTCACCACCGTGTGTGCAATCTCACGGAACTTGCCGCCGTACAGGTATGTAATTCCCGCCGCCGCACCGCAGCCTGCGCTGACGACACCGCAGTAGGCGCTGAGGGGGCCGATCCCGCTTTTCAGATGGAGTGTTACAAGATTGGACACCGCAAGGGCGCGGTAGAGTATCTCATCGGACACCCCAAGCTCTCTTGCGTAGATGATGACGGGAACCGACGCGGTGATCCCTTGGTTGCCCGAGCCGGAATTGATAATTACCGGCTTCTCGCACCCGCCCATTCGGGCATCGGATGCAGCCGCGGCATAGGCCTTGGCACGGGTGACTACCGTATCCTCACAGGTTTTCCGAATCACCTGACCGATACGGGCGCCGTAGTCCACGCGAAGTCCTTCCTCCGCGATATCCATATTGCAGGCGATTTGTCGGTCGAAAATTTCCTTTACGTCCGCAATGTCAAGGGTGTCGGCGAACTCCACGATGTGTTCCACGGAAAGCAGATCCTTGTCCGAGGGAGCCTCGACGGTATTCTCTTCGAAATGGCGGCTGTAGACCGTCTCTCCGTCCCGCTTGATGCATACGATGTTGGTGTGATCCTCCGCAATACGGCAGACCGACTCATGCCCGCCCCCCGACAGGGTAATAGAGATATCAAAAATGGCGCCGGAATCCGATTCCCGTACGGTGAACTCTGCTTTTTCCAGATATTCCGCTATCTCCGCCTGCTGTTGTTCCGTTACGTTTCCGATGACCAGAAGCTGACGGTCCGGGTTGCCTGCGATAATTCCCGCTGCAGCAGCCGCCGCAATGCCGCGAAGTCCTCCGGTGTTTGGGACAACCACACTTTTTACATTCTTTATTATATTGGCGCTGACACAAACGTCCACTTTTTCGGGTAAGCACCCAAGCTCCCGTGCCGCAGATGCCGCTGCATATGCCACCGCAATGGGCTCGGTGCATCCCATGGCGGGAACCAGCTCCCGCTTCAGCAGACGCACGTAGGTAGTGTAATGATTCTGTTCCATAAAATCACCCCATATATGATGAAAAGAAAAATTTATCCAAAAATTTATGCTTTGTTCTATCATATCACATTTTTGCACGATTTTCAAGACGGTGCTGTTTTTTGCCTTCCGCGGATGGCTGAAATTTATGGCAGAAAGTCGGCAAAATCTGCATTATAGTGATGGGGTCACCTTCTTGTGTGATGCATTTGCCGACGATTTTTGGCAAATGTTCGGGACAGACTCAAAAACGGAACGGGCAGCGGAGGCGAGCGGTGGTTTTCAGCCCGCAGAGGTATCATAATTTTGTCGAATATTCATTTTTTTTACGCTTGACTTTGAATGGCGGTTGTTGTATAATTTACAATAGGTGATTTGTGGCTTTTTGCTCATGTTACTATATAAAAAATATTATGTGAAAGGTAGAGAGAATATGGCTTTTCTTTCCGGAATCCATCCTCCGCATAGAAAAAATACAATCAAACAGCCTGTGGCTCGTATCTCTGCTCCTGCAACGGTGACCATTCCCATGGCAATGCATATCGGCAAGCCTGCCGTTCCCACGGTGAAGGTGGGAGACCTTGTAAAGGTCGGCACAAGAATCGGAGAGGCAGACGGAAAAATTTCTTCCCATATTTATTCCTCCGTTTCCGGTAAGGTAACGAAGCTGGCGGAATACGTCCTTGTCAGCGGTGCGGTTACAACTGCCGTGGTCATTGAAAACGACGGAGCGATGACCCTCGATGAAAAAATTACTCCTCCCGCGATCAACAGCCGTGAGGAATTCATTTCCGCTGTAGCTGAGAGCGGAATCGTAGGTCTTGGCGGTGCGGGATTCCCCACTCACGTCAAGCTGGACGTGGACCCTGCC
The DNA here is from genome assembly GCA_045631365.1 of Eubacteriales bacterium. Lineage (GTDB taxonomy): Bacteria > Bacillota > Clostridia > Oscillospirales > CAG-272 > UMGS1696. The sequence continues at coordinate 6,920 of JAZQUQ010000031.1, forward strand.
AAAATCGAATTTCTGGTGATCAACGGCGCGGAGTGCGAACCGTATATCACAAGCGATACCGTAACCATGCTCACGAGAGGGGAGGACATGACAACTGCCCTTGACGCCCTCAACCGCTGGCTCGGAATTAAAAACGTGATCGTCGGAATCGAGAACAACAAGAAGGATGCCATTGCTGCCATGAAGGAGCTGGCTTCTTCCGCAGAGGGCTATTCCGTGACCGTGAAGGCTCTTCCTGCCGTCTATCCGCAGGGCGGAGAAAAGGTTCTCGTTTATCACACCACGGGACGAAAGATTCCCGCAAATAAGCTGCCCATTGAGGTAGGATGCATTGTACTCAACTGCACCACCCTTGCAGCAATCGGTGCGTACCTCCGTACCGGTGTTCCGTTGGTGGAAAAATGCGTGACCGTAGACGGCGGTGCGGTGAAGAATCCCCAAAACGTGATCGCTCCCATTGGGACAAGCTTTGAAGATTTGTTTGCATTCTGCGGCGGCTTGACCGCACAGCCCGACAAGCTTCTCTACGGCGGCCCCATGATGGGCGTGACTGTCCCCAACACCACTTATCCCGTGCTGAAGAACACCAACGCGGTGCTGGCTCTGACCGCAAAGGAGGCAAAGCTTCCCAAACCAACTGCCTGCATTCGCTGCGGTTCCTGTACCAACACCTGTCCCTTCGGTCTGGCACCTGCCAATATCGCTCTTGCCTACGAAAAGAAGGATACGGAAGCGTTGGCGGCATTGTCGGTGGGCACCTGCATGGAATGCGGATGCTGCAGCTTCGTTTGTCCCGCAAACCGTCCCCTGGTGCAGATGAACAAACTGTCCAAAGCCCTTTTGAGGGAAGCAGCAATGAAGGAGGCTGGTAAATCATGAACAATATGCCGAAAGTAATGGTTTCTCCCCACATCCACAGCGGAAGATCCACCCAAGGAATCATGCGTGACGTGATTATTTCTCTGCTCCCCGCAACGGTGGCAGGGGTCGTGATCTTCGGCTGGCGCTCCCTTTTGCCCGTGGTGATGTGCATCGTCTGCTGTGTCGGCTTTGAAGCGCTCTTCAATTGGATTACAAAAAGAGAACAAACCGTTTGTGACCTTTCTGCCGCGGTGACGGGGCTTCTCCTCGGACTCAATCTTTCCGAAAACATTCCTCTGTGGCAGTGTGCGGTAGGTTCGCTGTTTGCCATTGTGCTTGTAAAATGCCTGTTCGGCGGTCTCGGATGCAATTTGGTAAATCCCGCTATCACAGCACGTGTATTTATGCTGGTTGCCTTTGAATCCATGACGGTAGCGGCGTTCCCCGCCGATGCTGTGGCAAGTGCAACTCCCCTCGTGGCAGATGAGATGCCCTCTTTGAAGGATCTGTTCCTCGGTTATTACGGCGGCGGTGTGGGTGAAACCTGTACCCTTGCGCTGATCATCGGCGGTGTGTATCTCCTCGTTCGCCGCGTGATCACATGGCACATTCCCGCAGTATACATCGGTACGGTGTTTGCGTTCTCCTTCTTTATGGAAGGCTTCGACGCGGTTGCCGCACTCAGTCTGACCATGGCGGGCGGCGTGTTCCTCGGTGCTATCTTTATGGCTACCGATTACGTAACTTCTCCTTCCACCGCTATGGGTAAGGTGATCTTCGCTTTGGGTGCCGGTGTGCTGACCTGCCTGATCCGCTACTTCGGAACTTATCCCGCAGGCGTTTCTTTTGCGATCCTGTTTATGAATATTCTCACACCCTATATCGATCAGTGGACAAAACATAAGGTGTTTGCATCAGAAGGGGGAAGAAAATGAAACAGAACATGAAAAATCTTTCCGTATTCGTTTCCATTTGTACGGTGATCACACTTTTGCTTGCTCTCACCAATGCAATTACCGCTCCGATTATTTTGGAAAACCAAAACGCCAGTGCCAATCAGGCTCTGCTTGAGGTAATGCCGAATGGCGGGGGATTTGAAACAGTATCCCTTGACAGCTACACCCTTCCTTCCACGGTTGCGGATGTTTACAGAGAGACCTCCGGACTTGGCTACGTATTCAAGCTGGTTACCGCAGGCTACGGCGCAGATATGGTCATTATGTGCGGCGTGGATGCAAACGGTGTAGTAACCGGTGCCGTTTGTCTTTCCTCCAACGAGACCCTCGGCAAGGAAAAAACATACGGCGAGGGCTTTATCAATAAGGATGCCGCAGGTGTGGACGCGGTAGACACCATCGGCGGTGCTACCAAAACAACCGCTGCATATAAGAACGCCATCAAGGATGCGCTGAATGCTTCCATCATCCTCGGCGGCGGTTCCGTTGATATCCGTACAGAGGAAGAAATTCTGGCGGACAACCTTGCTCTGGCACTTCCTCAGGGAGAAGGGGCGTTCACCAAGCTCTTTATGGTGGAACTCATTGAAGCGGTTGATGCTGTATACGCTGCGGAAAACGGTGCGGGTTACGTATTCGTGATTTCCGACCGATTCGTGGGCGTTCTTGCAGACGGCACGGTAGTTTCCGAAGAGGTGGACAACGCAGAAGCGCTTTCCGAAGCGGTTTCCGTTATTTCCGCTACTGTTCTTGAGGAAATCGACCTTTCCGCTTATCCCGATCTTGAAAAGACTGTTGTTTCCGCGCAGAAGACTGCCACCGGCAACTTTGTGGTAGAAACCAAGGGTGCAGGCTACGGCATCAAGGGCGGCAGCGAATATCATCCCGCATCGGGCGAATATATCATCGTTCGTGTGGCAATGACTCCCGACGGAACGATTATCGACTGTCTTACCGTCTCCGAAGGGGAAACAGACGGTCTGGGTGATGCCTGCGCCGACGAAAGCTTCTACGGTCAGTTCGCAGGAAAGACCGAAGATAATTATACCGAAATCGACGCAATCAGCGGTGCGACTCTGACCACCAACGGCTATAAGCAGGCGGTGGAACGCGCCTTTGCGGCTTTGAACATTCTGAACGGAGGTGAATGATCATGAGCAACAAGAACTCTCTTTCCGTTCTTACCAACGGAATTTTGAAGGAAAACCCTGTTTTGGTGCTCATTCTCGGCACCTGCCCTACCTTGGCAACCACCACTACGGTGACAGGCGCGCTCGGTATGGGCCTTGCGGCATTGGTGGTCCTCCTTTGCTCCAACATTTTTATCTCTCTTCTTCGCAAAATCATCCCCGAAACCATGCGTATTCCTTGCTATATCGTGATTATCGCGGGATTCGTTACCATTGTAAAGATGCTGATTCAGGCGTTCTTCCCCGGTCTTTACGACACGTTGGGCGTGTATCTCGACCTGATCACGGTAAACTGCATCATTCTCGGCCGTGCGGAGATGTTTGCGGGCAAAAACGCCGTTGCGGCATCCGCACTTGACGGAATCGGCATGGGGCTTGGATTTACGCTGGCGCTGGGGGCAATGGCAACCATTCGTGAGGTGTTCGGTGCCGCATCCTTCGCCGGAATGGCAATCCCCTTTATGGAGGAATACAAGATTACATTCTTTGTGAAGGCACCCGGCGGACTGGTGGTCTACGGACTTCTCATCGCTCTTGTCTATGCCATCACCAAGGGGAAGGCACCCAAGAAAAAATCCTTCTCCTGCGCGGGCTGTGCTCACGCCGCAACCTGCCGCAATCAAACCTGTACAAAGGAAGGAGCTGAAGGATAATGGAAGAGATCAAGCTGTTAATCGTTATTCTGCTTTCCGCTGTTTTTGTGGATAACTACGTGCTGTCCCGTTTCCTTGGCATTTGTCCGTTCCTTGGCGTATCCAAGAAGCTGGATCAGGCGACGGGTATGGGTCTTACGGTAACGGTGGTTATGCTGATTGCAACGGTGGTGACCTGGCCTATTCAGTATTTTGTGCTGAACACCCTGAACGTGGGCTATCTGCAGAACATTGTTTTCATTCTGGTAATCGCTACTTTGGTGCAGATTTTTGAGATGCTGCTCCGTAAGCTGTCTCCCGCTTTGTACAAGGGACTTGGGGTGTATCTTCCTCTTGTTACCACCAACTGTGCGGTGCTGGGTGTTACCATCAACAACATTATTGACGGTTATTCCTTTATTGAATCCGTGGTAAGCTCCCTTGGCTGCGGTCTTGGCTTCCTTCTTGCCATGGTGCTGTTCTCCGGTATGCGTTCCCGCATCAATGAAACGAAGATTCCCGCTCCTTTCCGCGGACTTGCGGTTACGTTGATTGCCGCTTCCTTTATCTCCCTTGCCTTCATGGGCTTTGCGGGGATCGTTGAAAACATTTTCGCTTAAACTTATAATGAAAGGTTCTTACTGTGGAAATTTTAATCGCATTTCTTATTATGCTCGGTCTGTCGGTTGCCGCAGGTGTTTTGCTGCTGATTTTCTCTCGACTGTTTGCCGTAAAGAAGAATCCCATTGAGAAAAAGGTCAGAGAATGTCTGCCCGGTATCAATTGCGGTGCCTGCGGATACAAGGGCTGTGACGATTATGCCGCGGCGTTGGCAGAGGGCGGCGTGAAGGCAAACCTTTGCGTTCCCGGTGCTCAGGCTGCCTCCGACGAAATCAGCGACATCCTTGGCATTGAAAAAGTGGAGGTTGAGGACGTGGTTGCCTTTGTTTCCTGCAACGGACATTGCGGTGCTACCTCTCTCGTGGCACAGTATGAAGGCGTCAAAACCTGTAAGGCAGCATCCGAACTGTACGGCGGTGGAAATTCCTGCCGTTTCGGGTGTCTCGGCTTCGGGGATTGCTCCTCCGCTTGTCCTTCCGATGCCATCTGTATGGTGGACGGCGTGGCGCGGGTGGATACCTCCCGTTGTCTCGGATGCGGTCTTTGCAAGGACGTCTGCCCGAAAAAAATCATTACCATGCTTCCTCAAAATGCGGCGACTGCCGTGATGTGCAGCAGCAAACAAAGCGGCGCACTTGCCCGCAAGGCTTGCAAGAACGCATGCATCGGTTGTAAAAAGTGTGAAAAGGCCTGCTCCGGCGGTGCCATTGCCGTTACGGATAATTTGGCAGTCATTGATTATACTAAGTGTAACTACTGCGGACGCTGCGTTGAGGAGTGTCCCACAGGATGTCTGAAGAAGGTATTCTTCCCCGATATTCCCGAAGGATGCGACGCAGAGTCGCTGATTGAAAAAGTATGACGGAACAAAAAAGTTCATCGGTGCAGAAGAAGCGGAACGATCTTGTTTTGATCGGTCTGCTCCTTCTTGCGGCCGTGGTCGGAATCCTCTATTTGTTTGTATTCCGAAGCAGCGGAAACATGGTCAAGGTGACCGTTGACGGAGAAGTGTACGGGGTTTACTCCCTGTCCGAGGACAGAACGGAAGAGATTCACACGGGAGCGGATGGAAGCGGATTTAATCGGCTGATCATCCGGGACGGCAAGGTATATATGGAAACTGCCTCCTGTCCCGACGGAATCTGCGTTGCCCATCGTCCCATTTTCCGCGACGGGGAGAGTATCGTGTGTCTCCCGAACCGAGTGGTGATTACGGTCATCACGGAGGAGAATACGGATTCTCCCGATATTACGGTGTAGGAGGTGCGGCATGAAGAAGGGAAGCGCCCAAAAAGTTGCCTTTCTCGGTCTGTGTACCGCCCTCGCTCTCATTTTGGCTTATGTGGAAATTCTGATTCAGCCGTTGATCCCAAGCATCCCCGGAATCAAAATGGGGCTGCCCAACGTGATCATCATTTTCCTGCTTTACCGACGGGGGGCTCTCCCTGCTATGGGCGTATCCCTTGTGAGAATTGTGCTGGTAAGCATCCTTTTCGGCAATGTTGTGGCGATGATCTACAGCCTTGCGGGGGGAATTCTCAGCCTGGGGGTGATGATTCTCCTCCGCCGACTGAACATTCTGTCTCCCGTGGGGGTCAGCGTGGCAGGAGGGGTCACCCATAACGTGGGACAGATTCTGATGGCCATGCTTCTCCTTGAAACCGCCGAGCTTGGCTATTATCTGGTAGTTCTCACCGTTACGGGGACCGTGGCGGGGATCGTTGTGGGATTATGTGGTTCCATGCTGATGAAGAAGATCCCCCAAAAGCTATTTTGATATACAAATATTAAATTTGTGCACACAAAACTCTTGACAAATCAACAATAATATGGTAAACTAATTCAGTTCATAAATTAATTTTTTAAGGAGTATTTCCCATGAAAAAGTTTTTGGCACTGGCTCTTTGCATCCTCGCTGCAGTTCCTGCCTCTCTTGTTGGCTGCGGCAACGCTGCACCCGAAACCGTTAAGTTCGGCGCAGGCGTGTATGTAAGCGAACCCACCACCGCAGACGCAACTGAAGATAAGGACGGTTCCGGTAAGATCGACGTTACCATCGCTGCAGTTACCGTAGACAAGGACGGCAAGATCGTTTCCTGCGAACTGGACACCGCAAGCAACACCGTTTCCTTCACCGCTGACGGTAAGGCTGTTGCAAACGCAGAATTCAAGACCAAGTATGAAATCGGTAAGGACTACAACATGGTAGCATACGGCGGCGCAGCGAAGGAATGGTTCGAACAGGCAGACGCATTCGAAGCTGTTGCTGCAGGCAAGACTCTTACCGAAGTAAAGGCTCTCGTTGCTGAAGGCAATAAGGGTACAGAAGAAGTTGTAACTGCAGGCTGCACCATTATGATTAACGAATTTGTTGGTGCAATCGAAAAGGCTTACAATGCTGCAGCAGCAGAAGTCAGCGCAGATGCTTCCCTCAAGCTCAACGTTGTTACCACTCAGACCTGCACCGATGCAACCGAAGACAAGGACGGCAGCAACAAGGTTACCGTTAACGTATTCGCTGCAGCAGTTGACAGCGCGGACAAGGTAGCTGCTGCTGTAAGTGACTGCGTAGAAGCATCCTTCACCTTCACCACAAGCGGTGCTGCAACTCTGGATACCGCAAAGGCGATCGTATCCAAGAAGGATCAGGGTACATCCTACGGCATGGTAGCCTACGGCGGCGCAGCAAAGGAATGGTTCGAGCAGGCGGCTGCATTTGATGCTGCTTGTGTAGGCAAGACCGCTGCTGAAATCGCAGGTATCGCAGCTGCTGATCTTCAGGCTGCAGGATGCACCATCGATATTACCGGTTTTGTAATGGCTGCTTCCAAGAAGTAATTTCAACCAAATCAATACAGACAAAAAAGGAGATTCGTCTCCTTTTTTGCGTCAGAGGAGTATGAAACAACGAATCAACTGTATCGTGCTGGCGATAAGCATCCTGTTCGCCGCTTTCCTTTCTTCCTGTGGGGGAACACCGAAAAAAAACAAGTATTCCGCCTATTCCATGGATTATTTTGATACCGTCATCAGTATTGTGGGGTACGAAGAGTCCGAGGAAGCCTTTGACGCGATTGCGGACGAAATTTTCGCACAGTTTGAGAAGTATCACCGTCTGTTTACCATTTATCACCGCTTTGACGGGTTGGAAAATCTCTGCACCATCAACGATCTCACAGACGGGGAACACCGTACCGTGACCGTGGACGAGAGTATCATCGAGATGCTCCTTTGTGCTGTGGAGATGTACGATCTTACGGGTGGGACGGTAAACGTGGCAATGGGAAGTGTGCTGTCCCTGTGGCACGATTACCGCACCTTGGGCATGGACGACCCCGAGACGGCATCCCTTCCTCCCATGGACAAGCTGAAGGCAGCGGCGGAGCACACGGATATCTCCAAGCTGATGATTGACACAGAAAACAGTACCGTTACGCTGACAGATCCTCTTATGAAACTGGACGTAGGGGCAATCGCCAAGGGATACGCCACGGACTGTGCGGCCCGCTATCTTGAGCAGAAAGGGGTAGAAGGGTACATTCTGAACGTGGGGGGGAATGTCCGCGTAATCGGTACCAAGCCAAATGGGGATTTGTGGACGGTGGGCATCCAAAACCCCGACGGGGAAGAGTATCTGGCGTATCTTTCCCTCAAGGACATGTCGGTAGTAACAAGCGGCTCCTACCAGCGGTATTACTACGTGGACGGAAAGGCGTATCACCATATCATTCACCCCGAAACCTTGATGCCCTCTGAGGGATTCGTATCGGTGTCGGTAGTCTGCAGGGACTCGGGCTATGGTGATGGGCTGTCAACGGCGCTGTTCTGCATGACATTGGAGGAGGGATTGGCGTTGATCGAATCTCTTCCCGAGACGGAAGCCATGTGGGTGACGGAAGACGGCGTAAAAACGGTTTCCTCGGGCTGGAGCCAATACGAGAAGAAATAAGGAGTGCATTATGCTCGACAATCTTATTGCGAATTACAAAGATGTGCTGTATGCCCTTGCGGAAATTGCGGCAAGTACCCTTGAGCTGGTGGGAATTCTTACGATTATTATCGGTTCCACCCGTGCGCTTTTGCATTTGGCAAGCAATCTTCTGAAGAAAGGGCGATTCCATGTGGCAATGGATCTCGGGAAAGCATTGTCTCTGGCACTTGAATTCAAAATGGGTGCGGAGATCATCAAGACCGTTGTGATCCACACGTTGGAGGAGCTTGCCATTTTGGGCGTAGTCATTCTTCTGCGTGCGCTGATGGCAGTTATTATCCATTGGGAAATACGCACAAAGGAAAAAGAAAAAAGTATGGATAATCACGGTTCCCGTGAGAAATAAGAAAAAGGCGTGCTGCATCATCCATCATGGATGGGATGCGGCACGCTTTTTTGTTTTGCGGGAAAGGATCTGCAGGACTTTATTTGGAGCAGCCGTTGTTTGCGTGGGGGATGATTTCTCCCGACAGGCAGAGTCGGCGATACACCGAAACCAGTTGTTTGCGGGATGTGACACCCAATTTGCCGTAAAGATTGCGGCTGTGATATTTCAAAGTATTCTCCGTAATATCCATGGCGATCATAATATCTTTGGTGGAGGTTCCTGCAATATAAGCTTCGAACAGCTCGGATTCCTTGACGGTCAGGGTATCGAAGCCGCTGAGGAACAGCGCTGCTGTATCCTCCGAAACTTCTAATGAAATCGGGGGAGTGGGGGGGCTTTCTCTACGGGCGGCTCGGAGGGTTTGGATTCTTCTTTTTGCCGTACCAATTCCTTCAGTCGTTGGTTTTCGTTCATAACAAGATGTACGCCTAAAAGAAACAGCTCGCTGATGATATAAGAAGTGGAAAGCATTTCAAAGTCAATGGTGACAAGCTGCTCAATAAACCAAACGCCGATGTTGACGAAGACAGCGATGGCAACGATGACCGCATGAGAAGTGGTGTCAACGGTCTTTTTGATCCACGCACGGAGGATGACAGTTACCATGGATGCAAAATAACCTAAAAGATAGAACAAATACAGCGGATGCAGGGGACCGTAAACTTTATTAAGGGTTGCAACTCCGTCGACCAGTTCAAAGTGAACTTCTTTGTAGTAAATATCAAGATATCCCGGACTGGCGGCAACAAAGAGAATTGCGGCGCTCAGTCCAAGGAGACCGTACGGCAGCTTTTTTTACGGTTGTGTTGGTAACGGCCAGTATAATCATCAGCATTGCCATGGGCAGCACGACCTGTCCGAGATAGGAAATGCGGTTGGCGAGCAGAGCCTTGCTGAGGGACGAGGAAATCGCCAGACAGAAATACCCGATGTTCACCACCGAGATTGCCGAAAACATCACAATAAACCATACGTTCTTTTTGGGCATAAGACAGCAATAGCCGATCATAAGCAGCAAAGAAAGTACGGCAGCAGCTCCGTAAATGATCGTCAGGCTTGCGCTTTTGTCACCGATTGCGACGCAGCCCGACAGGGAAAACAGTAAAGAAAGCAAGAGGATACTTGCAGATATTCGTTTCATGAAGACTCTCCTTCGACCGTGTTTTTTCTGTTTTTGAGGTCTTCCCACACTTTTCCCACCCTTTTTGAGGAAAAAATCCCATATCCCCCCCTTTTTCTTTTGTAAGTGTGGGGACATCTCCGAGGGAAAAAGCTATAATGTATTTGCAAGGACACCAAAGGAGGGTATAGGTTCTGCCTTTCGCAGAAAGTTAAAGGGGTACCCCATTCCATTGGATCGGCTTCCAACCATCCAATGGGAAGAACTCTGTCAATGCGCCAACGAGACACAGAGTCCGCCCCTGATTTTTTTTTATAACATAAAATGTCGAAAGTTTCAATAGCAAAGCGGGGACCGAAAGAGGGAGAGGAGGTTTACCTATGGGTGAAAAAGAATACCGACCTATAAAGTTATAAAAGATGCAGGAGGAAAGCGGTATAAATTCTTCTGCGATTTGTCGGGGGCTCTTGTGTGTACAACGGATCTATATCATGCCGATACGCCCGAAGAAGAGCTGCAGCTTGCGTGGGAAAGGGAGGGAAGACCCCTTTTCAACCATTGTCACAACTGCGGAAAGATGGTTTCGGGTGTCATGTTCAACGTTGAGGTTCTGGAATGTGTGGAATGTGCGCCTTTTGAAACCGAAGCAAAGTTCTGCAAAAATTGCGGTGGAGAGATCGAGAAGCCCAACAAGCCCTGTCCTGTGTGCGGGAAACCGCTTGTCTATTACGGAAAGGAGCTGAAAAAATGAGTCCGACCGAGAAAGTCAGATACAAGAATATGGCAGACTTTGGATTTGGTCCGATTGTGATGAAGAAAACCAGAGTATGCAAAAATTGCGGTCATATGGTAGAAGGGCGCTCGGCAAACTGTCCCGAATGCGGTGAGAAATTACCAAAGGAAACCTTATTTGATCACTACAAAAAGAAGCATCGGAGTTGTTCTGCTTGCGATACGGTACTTACAGCCGATTGGCAGTATTGCCCGAAGTGCGGAAAGCAGATTTTGCAAAAAGCAGCGGGATGTCAAGAAAAAACACCAAAAGGGGGAAGAAAAAATGAAAAATAAAGTTTTCAAACGAATTTTAAGTACGGCATGGGTATTGGTTATAGCAATCGGATTGGTATCGTTATCAGCGCTGACATCGTTTGCGGCAGAGCCGACGGAAATTGATGAGATTGAGTTGTATTTCCGCAGCGAAAGCGACCTTCCGGTTGTTGGGGAGCCCATTGTAAAACACACAACCGCAATGAAAACAGACGACCCTTATATTCAGCTGACAGGCGACAGCCTTTACTGGAATATTGACGATAGTTCGGTAATGATTAACGATACTTTTGCTGACCACGGAATGGATTTTGAAGCGGGCCGCCGTTTGGCTCGGTGATGTGTGGGGAGAAAATGTATACGGGAACCCAACCTTTGTCGCCGGAGAAACCTATACTTACAGAATTATACTGACTGCCCCCGTGATGGCTATAAGTTCGATGGGAATACGACAGAGATGCTTACAAACAGCTCTCTTTACAAGCAGCCTGCAAATTATTCCTATTCCAACGATAATACGGTGCTGACATTGTATTATTCTTATTCGATTCAAGGGATTACGTTTCTCGACAATATTCAGGCGTCTACAACCACTTGGTACGAAACGCTTACGCCCATTGCGGGAAAAAACGCAGTCAATATCGGTTCCGCACCCTACTATGCGTTCAATGCGGATGAAAGTGCTCCATATGAGGTTATTCATACAGTGCTCGACCCGTGGTACGACGAAAGGGGCAATGAATTGAATCATACAGACCAATTCGAAGTCGGAAAAACCTATTATTTTGAGATTGCCTACGGTATCAAGGATGAGTACGAACATCTGTATCGCTTTGAAGTCGGAGGCCAAGCGGT
>JAZQUQ010000032.1:0-10758 GCA_045631365.1 Eubacteriales bacterium
AGCTGCTCTCCTTAGAGGGCGTGGTCATCACCGTCCCCGATCTCGAGAGAGAAGAAGGAACCCGCACCGTGATTGCGTACTACAGCTACTGGCCCGAATTACAGGATTGAGCGGGGTTCATTCGGAAAACAGGTATGGATATTATCATCGACAACAATTACGAGGGATTGATCATCCGCGAAGTGCTGGCACGGGAGCTTGGTTATTCCTCCAATCTGATCAAAAAGCTGAAGTTTTCCGAGGGTGGGATTACCGTCAACGGAAAATTCGTTACCGTCCGCTATACCCTGCAGAAGGGGGACGTGCTCTCTCTCGGGGTGGAGGACAAAGAAGAGGATGTGAGCCCCTACACCATCCCCTGCGATCTCCCCATTGAGGTGATTTTTGAGGACGAATGGGTGACTGCCGTAAACAAACCCTCCGATATGCCGGCGCATCCGTCTCTGGGACATCAGTTGGACACGGTTGCCAATGCGCTTGCTTATCGCTACGGAGACAAACCTTATGTGTTCCGTCCCGTCAATCGGCTGGACAGAGACACCAGCGGCTGCATGCTGACCGCCAATTCCAAAGCGGCATCCTATAAGATGTATCTCGCCATGCGGACGGGGCAGATCCGAAAGCGGTATCTTGCCGTGCTCTGCGGCGTGCCCGAGAAGAAAGAAGAAACCATTGAATCCATGATGCGGCGCGCGGAGGGGAGCATCATCAAGCGGGAGGAGACCACCCCCGACGATCCCGAAGGAAAAATCGCCGTGACGGAATACAGAGTGCTCCTGTCCAACGACCGATTTTCCGTGGTGGAGGCCTTCCCCATTACAGGACGGACTCACCAGCTCCGCGTGCAGTTTGCGGGGATCGGCTGTCCCATTGCGGGGGATACTTTGTACGGCGATGCCTCTCCCCATATAGAGCGCCATGCTCTTCATTGTGTGACCACCTCTTTCCCCCATCCCTCGGACGGGCGGAAGATTACGGTGCATGCTCCCCTTCCCGAAGATATCCGCGGACTGATTTCGGCGTGCTTCGGGGAAGTTTCTTACGATATTTTTGATGAAAAGGAATAATGATTCATATGCTCGGCGTTTTGAAAAAAATCAATCGTTACATTCCCACCGCATCCATGGTGTTCTGTGCCCTTGCGGTGATTGCAGGGTGCGTTCACCTCGGATGCCTCGGAAGTGCGGCTTTCGCGGATTTCTTTAATTTCCGTATTTCAAGCATTTTCCGACAGGCACTTGCGTTTCTTACCGGGTGGATTCCCTTCTCCCTTGCGGAATGCCTTGTGTTTGCTTCCCCCCTTATCCTTGTGTCGGTTTACATCGTATCCGTGCGGAAATCCGCTCGGGGAGGACGGTATTTTGTTCGCTGTATTGCGGGGATTCTCTCCGTTCTTTTGCTGATGTACGCGGGGTTTGTGTTCGTTTTTGCAGCAGGCTACCGCGGATACACCCTTTCCCAAAAGATGGAGCTTGACACGGAGAATATCGAAAAAAACGATCTGTATTCCGCCATGTATCGGATCCGCGACCGTCTGAACGAGCTGGCGGATGAGGTGATCTACGTGGAGGACAAGGGTTCCGTCCGTCCCTACAGCCATGCCGAAACGGTGGAGCTGTGCCTTCAGTCCTACGATAAGCTGGAAGAGGAGTACGGGTTTATCCGCAACTTCCAAAGCTCCGTAAAGCAGCTTCTTGTTTCGGAGGTGATGACCTACACCCATATTTCGGGGATGTACACCTTCTTTACGGGGGAGGCCAATCTCAACACGAACTACCCGTATTACGTCAACGTATTTACCACCGCCCATGAGATGGCACATCAGAGAGGGATCGCCCGTGAGGATGAAGCCAACTTTATTGCTTATCTGGTATGCATCGGTTCGGACGACCCCTATATGCAATACTGTGGGTACCTGAGTATGTACGAGTACCTCCTTTCCCCCATGCGGAAGGCATCCTCCACCCTTTACGGCGACGTGGTGAACGGGTTGGACGCCAGAGTGAAGTACGACTTGTACTGCTACAGCAAATTCTTTGATAAATACCGTGACAGCGTGGCTTCCGAGGTCAGCAATACGGTGAACAATACCTATCTGACCCTTCAGGGAACGGAGGGAACCATCAGCTACAGTCTGGTGGCAGAACTTGCCATTGCGTATCACGCGAAATACAATCCGTAATAAAGAGGTATTACGATGAAAAAACGGCTTTTGGTTCTTCTTTCGGCTGCGTTCCTCGGTGTGCTTGCTGCCGTGGGGATTTTTGCTTCCCCTTCCTCGGGGGTGCCGTCCCTTTTCCACAATGACGAGGCGTGGTACAAGGACGAAATCGCTCCTGCCCTGTATCGGGACGGAGAGTTCTACGTGCCCAGCGATTTTATCGCCATGTTTGACTATATTTCCTTCACGACGGTGCGGGACGGGGAGAATCTCCTTTTGACCAACGGCAATACGGGAGACTATATTTCCATCCTTTACTCCGCGCAGGCGGCGTGTGCCAACGGAAAGATTCTCGAAAACGTCAGTATTTTCCGCGAAAACGGGTATTATTATCTGAATGCAGCCTTTGTTGCGGAGAATCTCGGACTGTTCGTGGAATACTCGGACGGAGAGAAAGCTGAGGACAGCTCCCTTCGCTTTTACGATGACAACCATATTATGGATTTTGACGAGCTTCTCGGCGCTTATGCGGGAGAGACGGAGGAATTCGCGGAAACCGAGGCTCCTGCAGAAAGCGAGCCGGCGAAAGTGGAAGAACCTGCGGAAAACGTCACCTATATCTTCCTCATCTGCAAAGACAGCGGCGAAACGGGGGAGGTCCTTGCGTGGAGCATTGCGGATCGGCTGGGATTTGAGTATTCCACCTTTCTGACCCCCTCGTCGGATATCGCTGCGTGGATGATGGGGAACAGCTCCGTCGGACTGGCAGTCTCTTCTGCGGCAGAAGCGGAGGAGATCAATGATCGGATGGAATCCGTTTTTTACCGCAGAACGCACCTGGTACTCTCCACAGGGAACGATGGGGAGGATAACAAGCTGACCAAAGCAGGATACTATATATTGAAACCGATTTTTGAAGTTAACCGCACCACGGACGCTCCTGTCATGCTTCAGCGGATTGTGGAATACGGTGCAACCCACGACTACGTTACGGTGGTGCTCGGCAACGTATGGCAGAGCGAGACGCTGTTGATGCAGCTCAGTCAGCTTGACGGGGAAACCTACAAAATCGGAGGAATCCCGGGGGTTCGCTGACCTTCAGAGAACGCCCTTTGGAATCGGACAAAATACGAAAGAAAGGCACGGTCTGACAAATGACAAAGAAAATTCTGGTCGTTGAGGACGAAAAAAATATTGCAAAGGTTCTTGCGTACAATCTGAAAAAGGAAGGATACGAGGTGGAGCTCGCCTTCGACGGAGAAGAGGGACTCACCAAAGCCATGGAAGGGGAGTTTGACCTGATCCTTCTCGATATCATGCTTCCCAAAATGAACGGCTTTGAGGTGTGCGAACGGGTTCGCCGCTTCAGCCAGGTGCCCATTATCTTCCTCACCGCACGGGAAGAGGAAAAGGACAAAATCCTGGGACTTGATACCGGTGCGGACGACTACGTGACCAAGCCCTACAAGCAGCAGGAGCTGATGTCCCGCATCCGCGCCAACATCCGCCGCTCCTCCGGCGAGGTGGTGACGGGCAGAAAGACGGAATCCCCTGAGGGGGTCATTACCGTAGGCGAACTGGAAATCGATCTGGAGCATTATGCGGTCCGCAAGAACGGCGAGCCCATTGAGCTTTCCAAGAAGGACTACGATTTCATTGCCTTCCTTGCGGTCAACGTGGGAAAAGCGTACTCCCGTGAGGATTTGCTGAAGGAAATCTGGGGTTATGACAACTATTACGGCGACATTCACACCGTGGACGTTACCGTGTGCCGCATCCGAAACAAGATCGAGACGGATACCTCCAAGCCCGAATACCTGATGACCAAGCGTGGCGTGGGATACTATCTGTGTAAGAGATAACCGATATGTTCAAAAGCCTGTATTTTAAAATTGTAGTTATTCTTCTCATATTCGTGGTTGCCGTTATGTGCGTGGTGGGTGCTATCCTGATGAACGGCGTTACCTCCTTCTACGTCAACGACTTTTTCAATCAGATGAAGGGGTGCTTTGCAGAGGGATCCATTATGACGGAGGAGCTTTCCTCTGCCATCAAAAGCGACGAGGTCTCGGGAGAGTCTCCCCTGAACGATGCCGCCGATCGGATGAAGGCTATTCTCGCCTCCTACGGAAGCGTTCTCGGCATTGATCGATACCGAAACTACTACGTGCTCGATAAAAACGGAGAGATGCTCATCGGTTCCGATGCTTCTCTTGGAGAATCGCTGATCATTACTCCCAATATTCTCTCCGCCCTGAACGGAAAAAGCGAAAACCGCGTGGCAAGCGGATCGGAATATGCAGACTGGGCATATCCCATTGCTGTGGGGGAAGAATCCTGCGTTGTATACGTGAAGGATTCGCTGGACGAAATGCGACAGCTCAATCAGGTGATCTTTTCCATTATCCTTCAAGCCATGGCCATCGGAATTGTCATCGCCATCGTGCTGTCCTTCTTCCTTGCGAAGTCCATCTCCTCTCCTCTGCAGAGTCTGACCAAGGGTGCTCAGCTGGTGGCGGCGGGAGAGTTCTCCTATGAGATCGATATTCACTCCGAGGATGAAATCGGTATTCTGACCCACAACTTCAACTACATGAAAGACCGTCTGAAGGCGACGCTGGAGGCCGTGGACGGTGAGCGTGAAAAATTGGAGACGGTGCTGTCCTGTATCCGCGACGGTGTGATTGCCTTCACGGCAGACGGCAGAGTTCTCCACAGCAACAGCAGCGCCGATGAGAGTTTTTCCTTCGACAAGAGTGATAAGGGCGCCTTGGAAAAGTGCTTTGATCTGTTGGATATCCCCCTTGTGGTGACGGACAACAGCATTAAGGTGGCATCCCCCGACGCATTGTTTGAGCGAACCCGAGACGGCTTTATCTTCCGCGACAAAATGGTGGGAGATAAGGTGTATGATGTGAATTTCGGTATCATCAAATACTATGCGGGGAACAAAAAGCGGCTGGGCTTCATCATCGTTACCCACGACGTGACCGCACGGTATGAATTGGACGAAAGCCGACGGGAATTTGTGGCAAACGTCTCCCATGAGCTCAGAACACCGCTGACCTCCATTATGGGGGCGTCGGAGACCATTGTCAACGACCCCGAAATGGACGACGAAACCAGAGTTTATTTCCTTGAGATGGTTATGTCGGAGAGCGAGCGCATGATGCGTATCGTTTCCGACTTGCTGGTGCTTTCCCGTCTGGACAACAAGAGAACGGCGTGGAGCATTGAAACCTTTGATCTTTCCGAAGCGGTTCGCCGTTTGTGCGAGGTGATGCGGACCGACGTGGAGGCACACAGCCATGTGATGACCTTTGAAGCGGATGAGGCGCTTCCCGAAATTACCGCCGACCGTCAGCGGCTGGAGCAGGTGATTATTAATATTATGTCCAACGCGGTGAAATACACGCCCGACGGGGGACGGATTGACGTCTCCGTATCCGGCGTTCCCGAAAAGGGCATGCTCCTTGTGAAAATCAGGGACAACGGCCTCGGTATCCCCGCGGAGGATATTCCTCATTTGTTTGAGCGTTTTTACCGTGTGGAAAAATCCAGAACCTCGGACGCGGGCGGAACCGGTTTGGGTCTTGCCATCGCCAAGGAGCTGGTGGATGCTCACGGCGGCAGTATCCGTGTGGAATCCGTATTGGATGAAGGAACGGTCATGATGATCGAGCTTCCCGTGGAATGCCGACTGAAAACGGCGTGATTTTGTGATTGGAGAATCATTTTGGATAAGAAAAAGAACGAAGCGAAAAAGCGCGGGATTGTGCGGACAGTGCAGAATCTCTCCCTTGTGTGCATGGTTTGCGTCGTTATCGGATTGACGGCAGCCGTGATTGCCCTTCTTGCGCTGAATAATGCTTTTAGCGGAAGAACGACCTTGGATATGGACCGTTTTTCTCAATCGGCAAACGAAACCGAAGGGACCATCGGAGACCATCTTCTCCCCTCCTTTATCGGCATTCGTGCCAAGGGGGAGCAGCGAGGGATTTCCGCAGGATACAATACGGTTTACGATCTGTATGCCCTGACTGCCCCCGTGCTGCGGGACGTGCTGGGGCAAAGCTTCCGAAAGGTGTCCGCCGATCAGTTTGAAAGCGCAGTGAACTCCGATACTTTCGTGTATCTGAAGTATCACGCCCCCCTTCCTTGGCAAGCGATCTACATCTGTGCGGGCGGAACGGAGGAATCCTACGACACGGCACTTTCCATTTACGAGATGGTGATTCTGCCGGACCGGGGATTCCGTGTCCTGGTGCGTTCGGAGGATCGGGAGGTGTATCTGTTTGAGGGGACCTACAAATCGTACTTTACGGTGGAAACCTTAAGTGACCTCCTGCAATCCTATCGGAGAAACATGGCGGATTTCGTTTTCCTTGACAAGAACGACGGAGTCAGCACACAAGAGCCGGTATTTACCGAACGAATCCGCACGAAAAATATGCTGATTACGGAAAAAACCGCCGCTCTGATCCAGAACCGCGAAAGTCATATCGCTGCCATTCTCAGGCTGATGAATTTTAACCCCGACAAGCTGTATGCCCACGAAGAGTCGGATATCGGCTTTGTTTACGTAGAGAACCACGGTGTCCTCCGCCTTCTGGATGACTCGGTGGAATACACGGCAGCTTCGGCGGATGGCGGGATTTCCATCGATTTGTTTATTTCACGATACGGAAGAAGCGACGTCACCTTTGGGGATTACATGGAAACCGCAAGTGCGATTGTTGCACGTGTGAGAGCATTAAGCGGACATTATGCAGGCGGAGATGCGGACGTTCTGCTCGACTCTGCCGTGACGGAGAAAGACGGCTCCACGGTTCTTCGGTTTCGATATACCTTTGATAATCTCAGGCTTTCCGAATGCGAACCTGCCCTTGTTCTCCGATTTAACGGAGGAAAGCTGACGGAATGCAGGCTGTTCACCGTTTCGGCGCGGAATTTAGGTGTGCAGGAAAACTCTTTTTTGGAGCAATGGTACTGTGAACTTGCAGAAGCAAACTGCCCTAAGGGATGGGAGATTGCGGATGTGTGCCCCGTGTACCGAACAGACTTCTATTCCGATTCCATTTCCGCAGAATGGTCTGTTGTATACAGTTCCCGAGAGGTGGGCGGACGGAACGGTATTGTCCGCGCAGGATCGGATCGCTGAAAGGAGGAAACGCTGATTTATTATGGAGAGACAAAGGATATACCCCGTACTCCTGATTGTCCTTTTGGCGGCGGCGGTTTTTCTTGGGGGATATTTTCTCATGATTTACCGCGATATCAATTATCTGCCGAAGGAAGGTCTTGACAATCTTTGGGAGCTTATGAAGGCGGATCATATTTTCTTTGACCGTGACATCGTTCCGATGAAGAAAGAATCGGGAAGCATTTATGTTTCGGCCCCAAAGGAATACGGGTCTCAGATATCGGTTTTGCTTGGAGAAAGTGAGGTCAAATACGGGTTTACGGTGCCGGAGGGAGAGATCATCCTCTTAAACAACGGTGCGTTGTTTGAATTCAAGTCGGATTTTTACTTTCACTATCAATCGGACCGAAATCGGAGCTGCACGACGGGAATTGCGGATGAGTCGTTTTTTTCTCAGATGACTCCGCTGTCTCCCGAGGATGCGAAGGAAGAAGTCCGTGCCGCAAAAGCCTTTCTGGAACAGGGAAGCCGTGGCTTCGACATGAAGGAAAAGCTGAATCTGGCGACGGAAGTTACACGCTGCTTCGAGGAGGAGGGCATTCTTTACGTGGAGTGTGTCCGAACTATGGACGGAGCGGCAATGACGGAAAACCGTGCGGTGTGCGTCGTTCGGGACGGTGACGTGGTGGAGGCGGCGGGAACATGGTGCTTTCTGACCCCCGGTGAATCTCACGTTTCACAACTTACGGATATTTTTAATATACTGTTTAGTGTAAAAAAGGAAATCGGAGGAATCCGAGAGTCCGAAGAGATCGGAGACGTGACCATACTTGACATTGATTCGTGCTATACACTGTACAATCTGAGTGACAACGGGGGGATTTGCTTCGTTCCTTGTTGGAAAATTGTTACGGATGTGTGCGGGGATTTTGTGTTCAATGCAGTGGATGGGTCTTTGTGCACAGAAACAACCGTGGGTTGAACCGATTTCGTAGGTGAAATTACCAATAAATGTGACGCGGATGAAAATCCTTGAAAAAACGCTTTCAATTCCGGCAATAAACTGCTATAATATATAGGATTATGGGGTTCTGTTCCCATATGGCTTTTATAACTTTTTTATTCATTAATATAAGATAAATCCTTCTGCTTTCGGCAGACATCATAGATTGAAAAAGCTCTTTGGAAAGGGCAAGGTATTTACATGGAAAAAATTGTTGTAAACGGAGGCACCCCGCTGCACGGAACCATTGAAACCAGCGGATCCAAAAACGCTGCGCTTCCGATTATCTATGCAACGGTTCTCGTTCGGGGAAAATGTATCCTCGAAAATATTCCTAATATTATCGACATTATGTATTCCTTCGAAATTCTTCGGGGAATCGGTGCGAAAATCCGTATGCTTGACCGAACCACGTACGAAGTGGACTGCACCGACGTTCAGCCGGGAATTTCCAATTACGATATGGTTCGCAGACTGAGAGGCTCCTACTACCTTCTCGGTGCGGAGTTCGGTCGGTTCGGCTGTGCAAAGGTGGGGCTCCCCGGCGGATGCAATTTCGGCGTTCGCCCCATTGACCAGCACATCAAGGGCTTTGAGGCACAGGGCGGCACGGTGACCACCGAGAGAGGTTACGTGGAAATTTCTTCCGATCACGGTGCGGTAGGCACAAACATCTTCTTTGACGTTTCAAGCGTAGGTGCTACCCTGAACATCATGATTGCCGCTGCTACTGCGGAAGGTACCACCATCATTGACAATGCGGCAAAGGAACCCCACGTGGTAGACTGTGCCAACTTCCTCAACACCTGCGGCGCAAGAATCAGCGGAGCTGGCTCTGACGTGATCAAGATCAAGGGTGTTCCCGAGCTTCACGGCTGTACTTACGCCATCATCCCCGATATGATCGAGGCAGGCTCCTTTATGGTGGCTGCGGCGGCAACGGGCGGATCGGTGAGAATCACCAACGTGATCCCAAAACATCTGGAATCCATTACCGCAAAGCTTATCGAAATCGGCGCGGACGTGGAAGAATTTGACGATGCGGTTCACGTTTCCATGAACGGCAGAAAGCTGAAGAAGACCAGCGTAAAAACCATGCCTTATCCCGGTTTCCCCACGGATATGCACCCTCAGATGACCGCGCTCCTGTGTCTTGCCGACGGCGTGAGCTATGTTAACGAGAGCATTTACGCAAACCGATTCAAGTATGTGGAAGAGCTCCGACGGATGGGTGCCAAGATCAACGTGGACGGCAGTGTGGTGGTGATTGAAGGCGGCACGCCTTACACTCCCGCATCGGTGATTGCCACGGACCTTCGCGGCGGCATTGCGGTGATGATCGCAGCCCTGACCTGCAAGGGGGAAACAGAAATTACCGAAATAAACCTCATTGAGCGTGGGTATGATGATATATGCGGCAAGCTCCGCGGAATCGGTGCTGACATCCGAAAAGTTGTGATTCCCGAGCCTCAGGAAATGCCCAAGGCA
The DNA here is from genome assembly GCA_045631365.1 of Eubacteriales bacterium. Taxonomy (GTDB): domain Bacteria; phylum Bacillota; class Clostridia; order Oscillospirales; family CAG-272; genus UMGS1696. Next base: position 9,796 of record JAZQUQ010000032.1, read on the forward strand.
AACTGAGAACGAGAGCAAGGAATTGCCCACGGCCACAAAAGAAAGGATTAGTAAAATGGAAGTAACAAAGGATACCATCATCGGCGATATTATGGATTGCGACGAAGACGTAGCGCCCATCTTCCTTGAAGTGGGAATGCACTGCCTCGATTGCCCCGTTTCCAGAATGGAAAGCATTGAGGATGCCTGCGATGTTCACGGTGTGGACATGGATGAGCTGATCGCCAAGCTGAACGAATATTTTAACGCAAAGAAAAACTAAACCAAATGGCGGGATTCATGATCCCGCCTGTTTTTATAAAACGGAGTTTCTATGGATATGACAAATACGAAAGGGGAGATTCCTCTTCTGGATTCCCGTTTGTCCTCGGCGGTGGGATTTCTGCGGCAGGGGGGCGTGGTGTGCGACGTGGGTACGGATCATGCGTATCTGCCCATTTACGCCGTTCTTGCGGGAATCAGCGTGCGAGGGATCGCTTCCGATATCAACAAAGGTCCCTTGGAACGGGCGAAGGAGAACGGTGAGCGCTACGGTGTGGCGGACAGGCTTTCCTATTACCTTTCCGACGGCCTTGATGGAGTGGAGCCTGAGAAAAACGGGATCACCGACATCGTGATCTGCGGCATGGGAGGAGAGCTGATCGCAAGAATTGTGGATGATTCCGCTTACGTCCGCCAAAAGGGTGTCCGTCTGATCCTGCAGCCCATGAGTATGGCGGACGAGCTGAGAAAGTATCTGACGGAGAACGGTTTCGTCATTGCGGATGAAGCGATGTCTCACGCCGCGGGAAAGGTTTACACCTGCATCTGTGCGGAGTACACGGGGGAAGTCGAGACCGAACCCTATACGGAAGCGGAATTGCTCCTCGGCAGACATAACATCCGAAAAGGGGGCGACTTGTTCCGTACCCTTGCGGAAAAAGAAATTCAAAAGCTGAACAAACGGATCAGCGGATTGAAAAG
>JAZQUQ010000033.1:0-2085 GCA_045631365.1 Eubacteriales bacterium
TTTTCAAAAAAATTTGAAAAAACTCTGCATCGGTTGATAGGGTATTTCTGAAACTTTGCAGGAATTACTGTCATCTCAGTTATTGCTATACACCCTCCAAAATACAACTCGTCGGGGTGAGTGCTTCACGCACTCACCCCATTTTCTTAGGCATTTTCACAAACTGATTCCGTTGATCAGATCAAAAAAGCAGTCATCCCGATCCGGTACGTCGATTCTGACCCCTTCGATCCGCAGAAAACGAATCCGCTGGTAACGGTAGGTATCGAGAGGACGGTCGAAGGCGTCGTCGGAATGAGCTGCCACCAGATACATTCCGTCCTCCGAGCCCGTCACAAGGAGGGTGTGATAAAAGCTGCCGTCGCTTCTGCCAAGCTGGATCACATCCCCCACGTCAAGGTCCCCCGCACCCACCTCGCGGGCAAAGGGGCCTACGTTTTCGTTGGTAGTCATAAAATTATAGAAAAACTCCACCCCCGTCCACGATGCGGTGCGGTTGGCAGACCCCATGTAATACCAGCCGTACACCGGCGTAAAATTCATCTGACAGCTCCCCGCATAGACGCATTGGGAGATGAAGTTGGTACAGTCTCCCCCCAGCCCCGTAAAATTGGCGAACAGGGGATTTCGGTCATACGCCCACCGTTCCGCATAAGCAAGGGCACGCGCTCTGTTGTATTCCTTTGTTACCAGCATATTTTTCTCCTTGTCAAAAATTTCTCTTGATTCTGTCACATTCCCGTGCTATGATAAAAGTGACTCTTATACCATCCTATGCACCGAATCCGAAAAAGAGACCTACAGAAGGAGGATGCACCGTGAAAATTACGCTGACCGAAATCACCATAAACGATCTTGACACCGTAGTGAAAATCCACTGCGAGGGCTGGCGGGACGCCTACAAGGGATTTATGGACGAGGACTACATCTCCCGCAAAAACGGCACCCGTCGGGCAAAATGGGAAAGCATTCTTGCCGAATCTCCCGCCGAAAAGCATTTTCTCATCCGTGACGGGGACGTTCCCGTGGGGATGATCTCCCTGGATTCCCCAAGGGAGGGAGCGGACGGGGAAACCTACGAGATTTTCGGACTTTATATCCTCCCCGAACAGATGCGGAAGGGATACGGCCGTGCCGCAGTCGCCCTTGCGGAGGAAAAAATCCGCGGGGTGGGGTACGGGAAGATTTCCCTGTGGGTTCTCGAACCCAACGAACGGGCGCGGCGCTTCTGGGAGGCGATGGGATTTGCCCCCGACGGCACGGAAAAGACGTCTTATTATGACAGACCCATCACGGTTCTGCGGTATTTGAAAAAATTTTAGAAAAAAACCAAATTTCTTGTCACCAAATCTCATGAGTCCATACTATATGGGTGAAAACGGTACCGAATTCCAACATAAATCAAAGGAAAGGAGGGAGAGAGAAGTGACGTCAACCCCGAATCCCATAGGGGAAGCGCTGATCGGGCAGTTCACCAAGGAGTATATGGAGAAGGTGTTCTACTTTTGTCTGAAGAAAACGGGCAAAAGCGACGACGCGGAGGACCTGACCCAAGAAATCGCCCTCGGTGTGATCTCCGCCTTGAACAACGGCATTGTCCCCGACAGCTTTTCGGCATGGGTGTGGAAAATCGCACGGAACCGCTACGCCATGTGGGCAGACCGAAAGCATCGGAACGCCGAGACACGCGTCCTTGATGACGGCGAGGAATACGAAATCCCCGACGATGGGGAATCCGCCCTTGAGGGGATGATCCGTCGGGAGCAGTTGGCAATCCTCCGCCGTGAGCTTGCCTTCATCCGCGGGGACTACCGTGACATTCTCGTTGCCTACTACATGGAAGAAAAACGGGTGCGTGACATCGCAGACACGCTGAACCTTTCCCTCGACACGGTGAAGCAAAGGCTCCACCGTGCAAGAGAACTATTGAAAGAAGGTATGAATATGGCAAGTGAATTTGGAAAAAGAAGCTATAAGCCGGAGGAGATCAATTATTCGTTCAACATCGCTGAAGAGGGCAAAAAGAATCAGCCCTACAGCCTCATGGAGCACTCATTGTATCAAAATATCTTCCTTGAAGCATAT
>JAZQUQ010000034.1:0-6196 GCA_045631365.1 Eubacteriales bacterium
TTGGCCTCCGACTTGTTTTCTTTTCTGACTTCAAAATAGCTTTGGGGATGGGCACATACAGGGCATATCTGGGGTGCTTTTTTGCCGATCACCAGATGACCGCAGTTCCGGCATTCCCACATGGTTTCTTCGCTCTTCTCGAAGACTGCCTTCATTTCAACATTGTTGAGAAGAGCGCGATATCTTTCTTCGTGGGACTTTTCGATCTTTGCAACCAGTCTGAACTGTGCAGCGAGAGCGGTGAATCCTTCTTCTTCCGCTTCCTTTGCAAAACGGTCATACATATCGGTCCATTCATAGTTTTCGCCTTCAGCAGCGTGGAGAAGGTTCTCCGCTGTGTCGCCAAGCTCACCGAGAGCCTTGAACCACAGCTTTGCGTGTTCCTTTTCGTTGTTTGCGGTTGCTTCGAAGATAGCGGCGATCTGCTCGTAGCCTGCCTTCTTCGCTACGGAAGCAAAATAGGTGTACTTGTTTCTCGCCTGAGACTCACCTGCAAATGCTTCCCACAGATTTTTTTCGGTCTTTGACCCCTTCAGTTCCATATTGATAATCTCCTTTGCGGATAAATTTTTCTTCATCATAGCACAATCGCTTGGGAGAAATAAAGTATTTTTTGTGAATTATTTCCGTGGGAATTTTTAAACAAAAAACAGCGACGTATCATTTGACACATCGCTGTTTGGTGCGGAAAACGGGACTTGAACCCGTACGGTGTACACCACACGCCCCTCAAACGTGCGCGTCTGCCAGTTCCGCCACTTCCGCATTTGACTGAGCTGCACTTTCGTGCGTTCCCTGTCAACGGATAACATTATACCACTTTCGTTCCCGTTTGTCAATACCTTTTTTCATATTTTTGAGAAATTTTTCGACATTTTTTCAAAGCGCCAGATGACTGCGCTCTTTTATCTCAAAAGAAGAAAAATATCGCTTCTCCATGGGAATCCAGATCTCTTTGAATTTTCTTGCCATCTCATCGCCGTTTCTTCGGAGAATCCGCTCTTCCTGTACCTCTTCGGAAACATCGAGGAAAATCCGCAGATCGTAGTAAGCCGAAAGGCGCGGGTGGTGGGAGTAGCTCCCTTCGATAATATTGAGTCTCTTCGGTTCCGCCGTTGCGGTGCGGCTGATTTTCATTTGAGAGCAATCGAACACCCCGTAGGAGACCGTCTTCCCCTTCGTTAAGGGCAGAAGAACCTCGTCGTGAAACCTCTCATAATGCACATTTCCTCCAGCCTCCGCAAGACGTTCCTTGGTACGGAGGGATGGGGGCAGAAAGAAATCGTCCATATGGAACACGGTGCAGTCAAACAGGGCAGCGATCCCTTTCGCAAGGGTAGTCTTCCCCGCTGCGGCATACCCGTCAATGGCAACAAGAACCCTCTCCTTTCCGCTGTCCGCAAGGAGGCGTTCGATGGCACGGAATACGGGTAACATTCCCACAAAGGACGCACGGATCACACGATAGGACGGAGCATACGCTTCCTTATAGACGGAACTGTGGCTGACGGGAGGACATCCCGCGTTCTCATACTCTCGGAGATACTCCTCAAGCTCGTCAGCGGTAAAAGGAAACGCATTCTCCACCGCCATTTTCCGTATGACTGCAAGCTTTTGGTGAAATCCCTCCGAGGATCCTTCGGCAGTTTTGGCGGATTCCGCAAAAATTCGGGCAATCAATCCTGAGGAAAGACCGTCGCATTCTGTGGAGTTCAGATTGAGACGCACGTATCCCCCTCCAATGTCAGAACACAAGGGAGCATCGGTCTTTCCTGTCTCTTTCCTCTCCCGTGCAATCCGCAATTCTGCCTGCCCCAAATCGGAAATCATATGGGCGGGACCGAATTCGCTCTGATATGCCAATTTTACCGCATCGGTAGGCTGCATCAAAGGATATTCTTTGACATGCTGCAATACAATCTCACAAAAATTCATCATATCACTCATCAAGTTCAGGAGGAACCCCTTTTGAGGCTCCTCCTGCGTTTCGTTTATTTCGTTGTCTGAGATTCTACAAGGCTCTTGCCGCAATACATTTCGCGGAGCTTGGGCTTTTCGATCTTTCCCGTGGGGTTTCTCGGAACCTTGGCAAAGATAATCTCACGAGGACGCTTGTATCGGGGCATATCCATGCAGAATTCGTTGATTTCTTCTTCGGTGCAGGTCATGCCTTCCTTAATCTCGATAATGGCAGCCGCAATCTCTCCGAGACGGTCATGAGGAAGACCGATGACAGCTACGTCCTTGATCTTGTCGTGTCTGCGGAGGAAATCTTCAATCTGAACGGGATACAGGTTTTCACCGCCTGTGATAATAACGTCCTTTTTACGGTCAACAAGGTAGATAAAGCCGTCCGCGTCACGCTTTGCCATGTCACCTGTGTAGAGCCAGCCGTCCTTGAGGATTTCGGCGGATGCTTCGGGGTTCTTGTAGTAGCACTTCATCACACCGGGGCCCTTTACGATCAGTTCACCCACGTTTTCGCCTTCCACGGGGTTTCCTTCGCCGTCCACAATGTCAGCCTCCCAGAGGTAACCGGGAACACCGATTGCACCAACCTTGTGGATATTTTCCACGCCGAGGTGAACACAGCCGGGGCCGATGGATTCGGACAGACCGTAGTTGGTGTCGTAGTCATGGTTGGGGAACACGGACTTCCAGCGCTTGATCAGAGGCGGAGGAACGGGCTGCGCACCAACGTGCATCAGTCTCCACTGGTCAAGTCGGTAGTCCTCCAGCTTTACGTCCCCGCGGTCGATGGCGTCAAGAATATCCTGCGCCCACGGAACGAGGAGCCACACGATGGAGCACTTTTCCTCGGAAACCGCACGGAGAATCCATTCGGGAGATACACCCTTCAGAAGAACGGCGCGGCTTCCCGACATCAGGCTGCCGAACCAATGCATCTTCGCACCGGTATGGTAGAGGGGCGGAATGCAGAGGAACACGTCGTCTCTCGTCTGGCTGTGGTGATTCTGCTCTACCTTGCAGGCTGTTACCAGCGCCTTGTGCGCGTGAAGAATCGCCTTGGGGAAACCGGTAGTACCGGAGGAGAAGTAAATCGCTGCATCGTCATCCTCTTCGTAGTCCACAGCGGGAGCAACGGAGGAGCAGTAGGTCACCAGCTTATTGTAGCTGTCTGCAAACGCGGGGGTATTGTCACCTACGTAGAAGATGGTGCGGAGCATGGGAATGGATTCGTAAACCGCTTCCACACGGTCGATAAATTCTTCCCCGAAGATCAGGGTGTTTACATCGGCAAGTTCAGCACAATACTTGATTTCATCGGCAGCATAGCGGTAGTTCATGGGAACGGCAAGGGCGCCCGCCTTCAGAATACCGAAGTAAACGGGAAGCCATTCCAGACAGTTCATCAGAAGGATAGCAACCTTATCCCCCTTCTTAATTCCTCTTGTAAGGAGAAGGTTGGCAAAACGGTTTGCCTTTACGTCAAATTCCTTCCATGTCATTTCCCGACGGTATTTTCCCCCGGGGGTGGATTCAATCAGACTGAATTCACGCCATGTGGTGTTGGGGCTGGGCTGAACCGCAGGGTTAATCTCAACGAGAGCAACCTCATCGGGGTATAATTTGGCATTTTTTTCAAGAAAATCTGTAATTACCATTTTTCCATTATCCTTTCGTTCGCACGATTATATCTTTGCTGCAGAGAACGAAAAAAGTCCTCTGCCGAAGAAACGCCTCCCAAGGAGACTTCTTCAAAACAGAGGACGAAATTATTCGTGGTACCACCTCAGTTTACCGCTGCTTTACAACAACGGCCTTAGCGAGCACGCCGCAGAACGGTTATGCCCTGATATTTAACGCATATCAAACGGCACGGCTTCCCGATTTCAATCGCTCACCGTACTGCTCCCGAGATGTATTCACGCAAACGCTCCCTTATGACTCGCATCATGAACGACGACTCTCCGTCATTCCCGTCACTTTTCTGAAAAGGCAGACCACTTTGGCTACTTGTTCCCGATCAACGCATTTTCATACTTTAATATGATAACATTGTTTTAACTTTTTGTCAAGAGCTATTCGGAATTTTATCGGGAAATCTCGAAAGAAAGTGCGGTTCAAAAAAAATCTGCAATTTTCCCCAAAGAAAACTGCCTTCGTCACACAAAAAACTTGTTTTCACTCCCATTATGTGCTATAATGATAGAGTATGCTTTGAACTATATGCTTTAAAATGAATGAAGAAAGGGAGTATATCCGCATGAACGCTTTATTCAGCGCACCCGTTGCTGTTTCCCCCTGTGAAAATTACGAATCCAACGAAATCTATTCCCTGCTCTGCACCCTGTTTGCCGAAGCAGGAATTGAAAAAGAAATGATCGAAGGGAAAAAGGTTGTCCTCAAAGCCAATCTTGTTATGGCGAAAAAGCCCGAATTCGCCGCAACCACCCATCCTGCCGTAGCTGAAGCCGCCGCAAGACTTCTCTCGGAAATGGGTGCCGCCCAAATCACCCTTGCCGACAGCCCCGGAGGTCCCTTTGCCGCACCTGCCCTTGCCAACATCTACAAAACCTGCGGAATGGCGCCGCTGGAGGGGGTACACGGGATTTCCCTCAACAACGATTTCACCTTCCGAAAGGTATTTTTCAAGGAAGGCGAAGTGCTCAAGAACTTCAATGTTATCAACGCGGTTTACGAGGCTGACGTTCTTGTAAATCTTTGCAAGGTAAAGACACACACCCTGACCGGCTTCAGCTGTGCGGTGAAGAATGTGTTCGGTGTGATCCCCGGGGTGGAGAAATTTGAAATGCACGCCACCTACCCCACCGTGGATGCATTCTCCCGTATGCTCAACGATTTGAACGCCTACCTGCTGAGCCAAAAGACCTATCTGACCATCTGCGACGGCATCGTCGGTATGGAAGGAAACGGCCCTACCCACGGCTCCCCCAAGAAGGCGGGAATGCTTCTCGTCTCCGCTTCTCCCTTTGCTCTCGATATTGCGGCGGAACACCTCATCGGACTGGACGGAGATGCCAAAATGCTGGACATCGCCGCAGAACGGGGGTATATCCCGAGAGATTTCGACAGCATTACCGTTGTGGGCAAGGAAAACGTGCCCGTTGTCCCGTTCCAAAGACCGGACAACAAGACCACCTTCCTCAAGAATCTCCCCAATTTTATGGGCGGTCGGTTTGCTCATATTTTTGAAGCAAAACCCGAAATCGACAAGAAGAAGTGTGTCGGCTGCGGAGTTTGTGTCCGTTCCTGCCCCAAGCACACCATTACCGTCAACCCCAAGAAGAAAATCGCCGTTATCGCAAGGGAGAACTGCATCAAGTGCTACTGCTGTCAGGAGCTGTGTCCTGCAGGGGCAGTCAAAACCAAGCAGAATCCCTTTATTAAGCTGATCCACTAAATCAAAGAGGTAACCCTATGATTTCAGCAAATACCATCCGCGCCTATGCGAAAATCAATCTGCATCTCGACGTAACGGGGCGGCTCCCGAACGGGTATCACACCATCGAAAGCGTCATGCAGCAGGTGACCCTTTACGACGTGATTACGGTTTCCCGCGATGAATCGACGGAAGAGGAGCAGACCATCCGTATCACCTGCACCGAGCCTTCCATCCCCACCAACAAAACCAACATTGTTCACAAGTGCGCCCGTGCCTTTTTCGAGCATTTCGGAATCCAATCCTACTCCATCGGCATCCACATCGACAAGCGGATCCCCCACGCCGCAGGATTGGCGGGAGGAAGCACGGACGGTGCGGCAGTTCTGAAGCTTCTTCCGCAGCTCTTCGGAATCAATACATCAAAGGAGACCCTTTGCGAAATCGGAAGCCGCATCGGTGCGGATATTCCCTTCTGCATTGCGGGAGGTACCTGCCTTGCGGAAGGAATCGGCGAAAAGCTGACTCCTCTTTCCCGTGCATTCCATTGTCCCGTGCTGATTGCCATCGGCGGAGAGGGCATCTCCACCCCCGAGGCTTACGGAAGAATCGATGCTATGTTCGGAGGAAATTGGGTTAAGCATGCATCGGACGTCGCCGATTTTCTGAACTCTCCCAAAATCCCGTCTTCCCTCTACAATATCTTTGAATCGGTCATTCTCCCCACCCATACGGAGGCCCGCGGAATTAAGGAAGCCATGGTTCGTCTCGGCGCCGTAACCGCGTTGATGAGCGGAAGCGGCCCCTCCGTGTTCGGTCTTTTCGAGGATG
>JAZQUQ010000035.1:0-3332 GCA_045631365.1 Eubacteriales bacterium
CACCCGAGACAGCCGCACCCGAGACCGCAGCTCCCGAGACAGCAGCTCCCGAGACCGCAGCTCCCGAGACCGCAGCTCCCGAGACCGCGGCACCTGAGACAGATGCGCCCGAGACCGCGGCACCTGAGACAGATGCGCCCGAAACAGCAGCCCCCGAAACATGGGCAATCGAGGAGACACACGCACCGGAGACCTCGGCACCTGAGTCTGAGGCACCCGCAGACGAGCCTGATGAGCCGAAGAATGACAACACTACCCTCATTTTCGGCGGAATCTGCGTGGCAATTGCCGTTGCGGTTGCTCTTTGGATCATCATCAAGCGGGTGAAGAATAAGAAAAAGTAATCCCAAAATATAACAAAAGCACGGTTTCGCCAAATTGAGAAATCAATTTGAGGAACCGTGCTTTTTGATGCATAAAATGTTTTTTTAGTTTAAAAGTTTTTGAAAAGATATGGGGGTGAAATATTGGCTGCGCCAAAATTTCGGGGGGAAGAAAAACTTTTCTGAAAAAGTCTTTCTTCCCCCCTTTGGAAAGGAATGATTATGATTACAGCTTGGAAACGATAGCTTCTGTATCGGAAGCGATCATGAGTTCTTCGTTGGTGGGGAGAACGTAAACCTTAACCTTGGAGTCGGGTGTGGAGATTTCCACGGTGTCGCCCTGATGGTGGATCTTCGCGTTCAGCTCGTTGTCGATCTTTACGCCGAAGAATTCAAGGTTTGCACATGCTCTTTCACGAAGCTCGGTGTTGTTTTCACCCATACCTGCTGTCCATACGATAGCGTCAACGCCGTCCATAGCAGCGGTGTAGGAACCGATGTACTTCTTGATCTGGTATGCCAGAGTGAATGCAGCGGTCTTTGCCTTCTTGTCGCCGTTGAGGATTGCAGCCTCGATGTCACGGCTGTCGGAGGAGATTTCGGATACGCCGAGGAAGCCGCACTTCTTGTTCAGGTAGTTGTCCGCTTCCGCAGGGGTCCAGCCTTCTCTTTCCATGAGGAAGGGAACGATAGCGGGGTCGATGGAACCGCAGCGTGTACCCATCATAACGCCTTCCAGAGGAGTGAGACCCATGGAGGTATCTACGCACTTGCCGCCCTTTACAGCGGAAATGGAGGAACCGTTACCGATGTGGCAGGTGATGATCTTGGTTTCTTCCACGGGCTTGTCCAGCAGCTTTGCCATTTCGCGGGAAACGTATCTGTGGGAAGTACCGTGCGCACCGTAGCGGCGGATGTGGTACTTTTCAGCCATTTCCGCGGAGATGCCGTATGTATAAGCTTCTTCGGGCATGGTCTGGTGGAATGCGGTGTCGAATACGAGAACCTGGGGTACGTTTGCCATTACAGCAAGGCAGCCCTTGATACCCATGATGTGCGCGCCTGTGTGAAGAGGAGCGAAGTCACGGCACAGCTCCAGCTTAGCGAGAACTTCGTCGGTGAGGAGAACGGATTCAAAGAAGTAGGGACCGCCGTGAACCACACGGTGACCAACGGCTTCGATTTCGTTCATATCGGAGATAACACCGGTTTCGGGGTCGGTGAGGTACTTAACAACAATGTTGGTAGCAACAGCGTGGTCGGGCATGGGGATTTCAGCCTTGATCTTTTCGCCGGATTCGCCCTTTCTGTGTTCGATACGACCGTCAATACCGATTCTTTCGCAAATACCCTTTGCGAGAACGGCTTCGGTAGCAGTATCGAAAAGCTGATACTTGAGGGAAGAGGAGCCTGCGTTTACAACGAGAACTTTCATAGTGTAAATCCTTACCTTTCGTCAGATAGAAAATGGAATACAAATAAAATTTGCCAATCCGTAAATTGACAATTCGGTTTGTATGGGGTATAATGATATACGATACCTTAATTATATACCATTTTCGGAAAAAAAACAAGAGATTTTATACACTTCATAGGAAAATACAAAAAATCATGAAAAAAACGGCAATAATCTGTGAAATAAACCCTTACCACAACGGGCACCGACATATATTTGCACAGGCAAGAGCCAATTTCGGCGGCGTCGTCCTTGCGGTGATGAGCGGGAACTTTGTTCAGCGGGGAATTCCCTCGGTTTTTGACAAATATACAAGGGCGGCCCTCCTTTGCGAAAAGCCTCATTCGGGCGGGGAATCGGCGGCGGACCTTGTGGTGGAGCTGCCCTTTCCCTGGTGCGCCGCGGGGACGGAAGCCTTTGCCATGGGGGGCGTTTCCGTGGCTCGCGGCATGGGTGCGGATTCCCTGGTGTGCGGCAGCGAGAACGGGGAGACAGACTATATCGCGGCGGCGGCTCGGGCAAGGGATTCCGTGGACTATCTCCGTCGGGTGAAGGAGCTTGAGAAGGGTTCCCACACCCGCGGGGAGGGAAGTGCCGTCCTTTCGGACCGTGTGATGGAGGAATTTGGGTTCTCCCTCGGTGCCAACGACAAGCTGGGGGCGGAATACGTCCGCAATTTCGGGGAGGAAGGGTTCCGCGCGTTCCCCCGAATCTCGGGTGCGGGGGATGTACCCTACAAAAGTGCCACCGACCTCCGCCGTCTTCTTTGGAATGGGGATGCAGAAGGGACAAAGCCCTACGTCCCCGACCACGCCTTCGAGCTTTACTCCGGATGCGGTGGGGATCTCGTGAAGCCGAACCGTCTTCTCGAACTGCAGTACGTGTTCTTCCGCCTTTTTTACCGTGGAGAGGAAACGGCGGAGGGGGAAGGGGGACTCCTTGAGAGAATCCGTGCTTCCGCTTTGGGTACGTGCAGTCCCGAGGAGTTTTTCAAGGCGGTGCGGACGAAAAAATACACCGACGCCAGAATCCGACGCGCCATGCTGTTTGCCATGCTGGGGGTCAAGCGGGAAATGCTGAAATCGCCCCCTCCCTATACAGTGCTTCTCGCCGCCAACGGACGGGGTCGGGAGTATCTCTCGGAATTGCGGAAAACGGGAACGTTCCCCGTGATCACCAAGCCAAGCGATGCACCGAGTGACGTGGAGCCGTGGTATGCGGTGCAGAAGGAAGCAGACCGACTTTACACCATGTGTACCGACGTGGTAGGGGAAAGCGATGCGTATATGAAAAAACACCCCGCAATCACCTTGTGAGCGATTGTGGGGGTGGATTTATATTTTTGGGTGCCGCGTTTCGCTCGGTCAAAAGTGAGTTTGTGTTTTACGTGACGCACTCTCCCTCAGACGCCTACGGCACCAGCTCCATGGGAGCCTTGGTTGGCGTTCGTTTGGGCTTGTGGAATTCAATAATCCAATATCCCTATCCACCATGTTCAAAAGTTTTTGAGGTGGGCGGGGTCCGGGGAGGGAGAAACTTTTCTCAAAAAGTTC
>JAZQUQ010000036.1:0-2555 GCA_045631365.1 Eubacteriales bacterium
GGCCCCCATCCCCCTGCTGTACTCCTCCAAGGGAAGATTTTCCGAAAAACGGTTTCCTCCGTCCCGTGGGGAAAGATATCTGTAATCGTTCAGCGAAAACATCTGCATGGGAAAGGGGGGATTGTTGGTCAGTACCCCCACGGGATTGTCGTAAACGTTCAATCCGTCTGCCGTGGATTCTACCGTGATCGCCTCCTCTCTGTCCCCGATAATCCAATGGAGTCGGGCGGAGGGAAGCTCTTCTCCCTTCGGTGACCGAAAAGGTTTGTCCGTTACGGAAATCCCCCGCAGAGCCGCCCGTGCCTCCTTCACCGATGCACAGCTTCCGAGAATCCACGGAATAAACTCATACACCGCCACCGCAGGATTCCACCGCTCCTCCGAAGGGGATGCATAAACCGCATTGCCCACAAAATTGAGCCCTGCCATGCAAAGCCCCTTTTCGTTGGCTCCGTCGTAAAAAAGAGGATAATCGCCCGATATTCCCTCCCCCGCCGTCATGCCGATCATGGCGTAATGCCGTCCTTCCCCTCCCCCAAACCGAAGTGGGTAATTCCTCGGCACCACCGTCACCGTCTCTCCGTATGATATATCATGATCCAACGTCCGTCCGAAGTAGTGGTCCTTTCCTCTGCAGTTCATGGCAGTACACATGGCAAACCTCCTGTGAAATAAAAACGCCTCGGACATAGCATTGCCCGAAGCGTTATTTTTTATGTTTTAAACAGGATTCAATGAAAAATCACTCAATCCGCATCATCGGATTTTTTGTCCTTTTTCTTCTTCTTTTCCCGTTCGCCGTCCTCCTCGTCGTCTTCCTCTTCTTCCGGCTCGGGGAGGGTCAGAATCACCGTCATCTTTTCAATGCGATGCTCCTTAATCTCCGTTACCTTAATCTGAAGAGGGGGAAGCTCCAGCTCGAATTCCGTGCCGTCCTCGGGGACGACGCCGTAGTTGGAGAACACGTATCCGCCGATGGTGTCGTATTTTTCCACGGGAAGCTCGATGCCAAGCTCCTCCGCCACGTCACCGAGAGGCGCAATTCCCTGGATGATCCATGTGTTTTCATCCACCTTCTCGATTTCCGGCTCCTCATACTCCGCAGTTTCTCGGTCGGCGATGTCGCCCACCAGCTGCTGAAGAAGGTCGTTCATAGTCACAATACCCATCATTCCGCCGTATTCGTCAAGAACAACGGCAAAATGCTGCTTCGTACTCTTCATCTGCTTGAACAGCACGTCGGCGTGAATGCCCTCGGGTACGAAATACGCAGGCTTCACCACTTCCTTGATCACCGTATCCCTGTCCTCGTTGCGGAAACGGAAGAAGTCCTTGATGTTTACCACACCGACCACTTCGTCAATGGTCTCTCCGCACACGGGGTACATCAGATGACGGGTCTCGTGAATGGTTTTCTCCCAATCCTCCAGACTGTCCTCCATCCAAAGAATGGTGATGTCGGTTCGGTGTGTGGCAAAATCGCTGACGGTCAGGTCGTCAAACTCAAACACGTTCTCGATCAGCTCCTGCTCCTGCTCGTCGATGACGCCCTTCTGGCTTCCTTCGTCCACCATCAGTCGGATTTCCTCTTCGCTGACCTCGTCGTCCTCTTCGTTGGGGTCAATCCCCATCATGCGGAGGACGCCGTTGGTGGAAAGAGAAAGGAGGCCCGTGATGGGAGCAAAAAATCCGGATACGGTACAGAGCATTCCCGCCATGCGGAGTGCAATTTTCTCGCTCTTCCGCATCGCCAGTCTCTTTGGGACAAGCTCACCGAAAATCAGGGTGATGAACGAAAGAATCAGCGTGATCACCACAACGGAAACCGTTTCAACCAGTTCTTCATTTACGGCAATGCCGGATTCCGCCACAAATTTTGCGTTCGCGACTGCCTTCACAATGCGGTCTGCAAAGTGATCTGCGGCAAACGCACTTCCGAGGAAGCCCGCAAGCGTAATGGCTACTTGAATGGTAGACAAAAACTTATCGGGTCTGTCCTTTAATTTTCTTAGTTTTTTTGCCCTTTTGTCGCCCTGTTCCTCCAGCTTCGCCACCTTGGCATCGCTGACGGAAATCACGGCAATTTCCGCGCAGGCAAAGATCGCATTCAATATTATAAGTATAAGCTGCAAGAACAGCTGTCCTAAAATTCCCATAAAATCAATTTTCCTTTACTAATAAATTTGGCATCTGCCGATCTTGTAATAGAATAACAGTAAAAATCTGATTTTATGATGGGATCAGGTCAACATATTATGCCCGTACATGGGAAATACCGTGGGATAATACCCGTTTCGATATGCCTTGTACCGCGTGTGTTCTATTTTGCCGTAAAAATCCGCAAAACATCGCCCGTTACAGCCTGTACTGTCTCCGCCGTCCACAATAAACCTCCGTTTTATATATTTTTAATAAGCATCCGTGCCTATTTAAAAGGTATTATATCATGTCTGTATACAAAAGTCAAGATATAGAGGGCAAGATGCAAAAACGAGGGGAACTTTTGCAAAAGTCCCCCTCGCGTTCTCCCCAAAAACCTTTAAAGCATGGGAGGA
>JAZQUQ010000037.1:0-2722 GCA_045631365.1 Eubacteriales bacterium
CTCAGTCCCTTGGTCTTGAGATCATCGGCTTCATGAGAAAGCTGACCGACGCTGCCTGCGAAAAGTACGGTCTCAACTTCTCCCTCATCGGTACCCCCGCGGAAGGTCTTTCCGGACGTTTCGTTCGCATGGACAAGAAGAAGTTCGGTATTATCCCCGGTATCACCGACCGTGATTACTACACCAACTCCTTCCACGTTCCCGTATACTACGATATCTCCGCTCATGACAAGATTAAGCTGGAAGCGCCCTACCACAACATGACCAACGGCGGTCACATCACCTACGTCGAGCTGGACGGCGACCCCTGCAGCAATTTGGATGCATTTGAAGAAATCATCCGCTGCATGAGAGAAGCGGGAATCGGCTACGGTGCCATCAACCATCCCGTTGACCATGACCCCCTGTGCGGCTACACCGGTATCATCGGCAACACCTGCCCCGCCTGCGGAAGAAACGAAAACGAAGACGGTATTCCCTTTGAACGAATCAGACGTATCACCGGCTACCTCGTTGGTACCCTCGACAAGTTCAATAACGCAAAGAGAGCCGAAGAACACGACAGAGTCAAGCACAACGTAAGAAGCGATATTGAAATCATCTAAATAAACAACGCCAATGAGCATGATGCAAAATCCGTCATCCTGTTCATTGGCGTTTTCTTGTTTATTCAGATTATTGGGGGGCGAAAAACTTTTGCAATAGATGACAGGACATTATTCGTATTCAGATAAATTTCATTTTTCGTTTTTTGCAAAAATAGACAGATGTCTGTAATAAAGACAACAGACATCTGTCTAAATTCTTTTTGTGGGTTAAAACATGGAGATTTGCTTGGTCTGGGACATTCCCTCGAGAACGCCGTTCTTTCGGAGGATTTCCATAACGGTTTTGGAGACCTTTGCGGTCTTCTGCAGGTCCTCAATGGAGTAAACCTCACCCGCGTCCCTTGCAGCCATGATGCTGTCTGCAGCGTTATCTCCAACACCGGGGAGCGAGGAGAACGGGAGACGGATTTTGCCGTTTTCGGGAAGGTACTTCTTGGCGTGGGATTTCAGAATATTTACGGGGAGGAATTCGTATCCCCGCTGGTAATACTCGTTGACCAGCAGGAGGGCGTTGGCGATTTCCTTATCCACGTTGGAAAGCTCGTTTTTTCGACGCCACATGTCCGTCATAACTTCCTTCACGTGTTTCTTGCCGCCCATAACGATTTCCGCATCAAATCCGCCGGGGGCTGCGGAGAAATACGCCGCATAGAACTCTACAGGGCGGTAGACCTTATACCACATGAGGCGAACCGCGTCAATGGCGTAGGCGGCGGCGTGTGCCTTCGGGAACATGTAACGGATTTTCTGAAGGGAGTCTATATACCACTGGGGAACGCCATGCTCGATCATGGAGGACATCATCTCGTCGGGGATGGGCTTTCCCTTTTTGTTCTTACGGACGAACTCCATGATCTTGAAGGACAGGTTTTTGTCCATGCCGTACTTGTGGATGAGGGTCATCATAATGTCGTCTCGGCATCCGATAACCTGAGAGACCGTACAGGTTCCCTCTTTGATCAGGTCCGCTGCGTTGCCCAGCCACATTCCCGTCCCGTGGGTAAGCCCTTCGATCTGCAAAAGGTCGGAGAAGGTCTTGGGCTGTGCTTCGATCAATACATCGCGGGACAGTGCCGTACCCATCTCGGGGAGACCGAGGGTGGAGGTTTTACTGTCGATCTGCTCGGGTGTTACACCAAGCGGCTCCGTGGAGGTAAAGCCTTTGTACAACACAGGGTCACTCATGGGAATATCCAGCACGCTGACGCCGGTGTATTCCTCCATTCGCTTGCACTTGGTGGGAATATCGTGCCCTAGAATGTCAAGCTTCAGAATGGTGTCGTGGAGGTATTTAAACTCAAAATGGGTGGTTTTGATGTCGGAATTGGGGTTGTCCGCGGGGTGCTGAACAGGGGAAAAGTCTGTAATATCGTATTCCTCGGGAACGACGATAATTCCGCCGGGATGCTGTCCGGTGGTTCGCTTGGTACCAAGGCAGCCCGCGATCAGACGGTCCATTTCCGCACGGTTCACGGAAACGCCCCTTCCTTCAAGGAATTTTGCGGCGTATCCGTAGGCGGTTTTGTCCGCAAGGGTACCGATGGTTCCCGCCTTGAACGCCTTTCCTTCACCGAAGAGAACTTCGGTAAATTTGTGAGCATCCGCCTGCACGTCACCGGAGAAGTTTAAGTCAATATCGGGGGTTTTGTCGCCGTTGAAGCCAAGGAAGGTTTCAAAGGGAATTTCATGTCCGTCCCTTTCAAGGAACGTGCCGCATTCGGGACAGTTTTTATCGGGAAGGTCGAAGCCGGAACCAACCGTACCGCCCTCGAAAAATTCCGTGTAGCGGCACTTGGGACAGCGGTAGTGGGGGGGAAGCGGGTTTACTCGGGTAATTCCCGCCATGGTTGCTGCAAAGGAAGACCCTACCGAGCCTCGGGAGCCTACCTGATAGCCCTTGCTCTCGCTGTTTTCCACCAGCTTACGGGCAATGATATACATGATGGCAAAACCGTTCTTGATAATGGAGTCAAGCTCTCTCTCCAACCGTGCGGACACGATTTCGGGGAGGGGGTCACCGTACAGACTCTTTGCCAGCTCCCAGCACTTTTCCGTCAGTTCTTCTTCCGCGCCGTCGATGTGAGGAGGATAGTTGCCTTCGGGAATGGGACGAA
>JAZQUQ010000038.1:0-2296 GCA_045631365.1 Eubacteriales bacterium
CGGTCTTTGATTCCGCAATTTGTGGGTCAAAGACCTTTTTGTATACTGGACTGTGCCCGCCGAAGATCAGGGTATTCGCTTCCGACGCATCCGCGATGATCTCTGTCGCCCCTTCGTTGAAGGAACCGCCGAGATACAGGATTTCATTCTCTCCGCAGGCAAGACGGAGGGCGATGATGGGATGGGTGGAACGGGAGAGAAAGGTCAGAGGATAGGTTTCGATTTCCGCACGGTTAAAGCCCACCGTTTCTCCCGTGTGGGGTTCCGTCAGAATGACTCGGATCTTTTTCTCCCTTGCCATGGTAACGAGAGCTTCGTACACCGCCGTATCCGCATCGGTAAGCGGGGTAGGGAGAAGAATGGTGCGGACAATAAACCGATCTGTCAGCTTTCCGAGAGTGGCGACGTGTTTCTTATGGTAATGGGTCAGCATATATACTTCAATTTCGGTGCATTTAAACTCCCCTCGATGAGACAAAAGTTCGGAAGCAAAGGAGTAGGAGGCATCCGATATCTCACAGGCAAGAAGCTGACTGCCCGATTTCACCAAAAAGCCGTCGTTTTTGCCTGACGTGATGTATTCCACCGTCACACGATCCTTTTCATATAGGGAAACGATGCCCACCGTGGAGAGGAACAGACCGAACACACAAACGCTCACCAAGCAGGCACGGTGAAGGATCTTCTTTCTTCCGCAGAATGCAAGGACGGTCATGAGGACAATGGGAATAAGGAAGAGTGGCGTAAACCAATAATCAAGGGAGAGAATAATCCCTCGGAGGGAGGATAAATCTTCGGCCGTGGTGGAGATAAACTCGGTTAAAGCCGTAATACATTCCGAAAGCGGAACGGAAAACAGCACGAATGGGGAGAGCACGTAAAACAGAACGGTTACGTAGATCAGCAGCGTGATCAGAGGAACATAAAGAAGGTTGGCAGGGAGGGACAGAAGGGACAGTTCTCCGAAATAAAGATACAAAAGGGGAAGCATATTGACGCAGATCACAAAATTATAGACTGCAGTAGAGACAACATAGCGGATAAAACGGTTGTACATCCATTTTGCCTTCTTCAGCCGTGTCTTCTTACGCATGAGAAAGGGACGAACAAACGGAGGGCTGATCTTTTGGCTGATCGAACAGCTGTGTGCCGCGGCGAAGGAGAGATGGAGCCCGTAATCCAAAGCGGAACAGGGGCTCACCGCAACAATCAGCGCACAGGCGAGAGTGAGAGATGTTGGATAATCAGAAGAAGCTTTGGCGAAATACGCAAGATTGGCGAGGATCACCATAATTCCCGCACGGGTGAGGGACGGAGAGAAGCCGGTGAGCGCCATAAACAGGATTACCGCACCGATGTTGATGGCGGCACGAAGCTTTTTCTTCACCTTCAGCCGAAGAAGAACGTTTTCCGAAAGGGTAGTAAGAATGGCAAGATGGGCGCCGCTGAGACAGAGCATATGGAGAAGACCGAGCCGTTTGAAATCCCGCTTCAATGGGTCGGAAAGCTCACTTTTGTCTCCGAGAAGAAGAGCCGCCGCAAGTCCGCCCTCTTCTTCTCCCGTATAATAATACAGAAGACGGCACAGTTTTCCGTTCAACTCCGAAAAGAAGAAAGAGAGGGAAAATGTGTCGTTTGTTCCGCTGTAGGAGAGGGTTATATCCTCTGCGGTAAGGAAAATCCCCTTGGATTTTGCATAACGCTCCTCGTCAAAGTCACCCCTATCGTCTGCCAATGCATGGTAGGTTACCGTTCCCGTCACAAGATTCCGCGGAAGGAGGGAGACGTCGTCGGAATCAAGGATAATCTTGAATTTTCCGTCTGTTTCTTCGGAATCAATGACTTCGGCGTAATACCTTGCACCGAAGGATGAGGTATAGACGACATCTGTAATCTCAAGCCGCACGGTATCTTCCGTACCGATCATGGTCTCAAACCGCTGTTCCGCACGATCGAAGGTGAAATAAGAAACGGTGAGGGCAGCGAAAACGGAAAGAAACACGGCAGTAAAGCGAAGGGAAATGCTTCTTCCGTCGTGCATTCTGCGGAATATCCTGCGTCCAAAGAAGAAAAACACGAGTGAAGCCAACAGAAAAAGCCCCGTCAAAAGAAGCTTTGGCAGGGTGGGAAGATAGACCGCAGTACAGCTGACGGAGAGGAATGCAAGACAAACACACATCAAAGGTTTGGTTCGCAGAACGTTAAGCATAGGAACTCCGATACACAATTCAACCGACACAACCATCGGTTGAAGAAATTCAAGAACAGGCTGTTTGATTTTTGAAAATGGATGTGC
>JAZQUQ010000039.1:0-15728 GCA_045631365.1 Eubacteriales bacterium
CACAAGCATGAAGGAATTCCGTGAGCTTGTGGAAGAGATCACCACGCTGATGACTTACGAAAGCCTGAAAGACGGTGTGCCAACCTGTGAAAAGGAAGTAAAGACTCCCCTTGAAACCTGTACACAGCGCGTCGTGAAGGATAACGCGGTTGCCATTGTACCCATTCTCCGTGCGGGATTGGGTATGGTAAATGGTGTGCACGTCCTTTTCCCCCTCGCAAAGGTGGGGCATATCGGTATGTACCGCGACGAGGAAACTCTGAAGCCTCAGTCCTACTACTGCAAGCTTCCTACCGATATTGAGGAAAAGCTTGTTCTTGTGGTGGATCCCATGCTGGCCACAGGCGGAAGTGCAGTGGACGCGATTCAGCTTTTGAAGGATCGCGGATGCAAG
The DNA here is from genome assembly GCA_045631365.1 of Eubacteriales bacterium. Classification (GTDB taxonomy): domain Bacteria; phylum Bacillota; class Clostridia; order Oscillospirales; family CAG-272; genus UMGS1696. Next base: position 395 of record JAZQUQ010000039.1, read on the forward strand.
CACATTAAGTTTATGGCGATCATCGGCGCACCTGAGGGTGTATCCCGTGTTGCAGAAGCTCATCCCGACGTGAAGATCTACGTATCCACTCTCGACAGATGCCTGAACGAGAACGGATACATTCTCCCCGGGCTCGGTGACGCAGGGGATCGACTGTTCGGTACAAAGTAAATAGACGTTTATGGGGGTGTATGATGATCGTACGCCCCCATTTTTTGAAAAATCATCCCATTTTTAAAGAATCTCTTTACATACAGCCGTTTTGTATGGTATACTATAAAAGAAAATAAATGAAAGGACTGAATATAACAATGAAGAAAACAACTCTCCGTAAATACGCCAAGCTGATTGTAAACGTAGGCGCCAACGTACAGAAGGGACAGCCCGTCCTCCTCTACGTTTCCGTAGATCAGCACGAATTCGCTGCAATGGTAGCGGAAGAATGCTACCGTGCAGGGGCAAGCCGTGTGGATATGGAATGGTCCTACCAGCCCATCACCAAGCTGGCATACCGTCATCAGTCTCTGAAGACCCTTTCCAAGGTTCCCGCATGGAAGGAAGAAAAGCTCAAGCTTATGGCTTCCGAATATCCTTGCCGTATCCACATTGTAAGTGAAGATCCCGATGGATTGAAGGGCATGAACATGGACAAGATGCAGAAGGCGACCATTGCAACCTATCCCATCATCAAGCCTTACAGAGATGCCATCCAGTCCAAGCATCAGTGGACCATTGCCGCAGTTCCTTCCGCCGCATGGGCGAAGAAGGTTTTCCCCGATCTGAAGAAGAATCAGGCAGTAGAGGCTCTTTGGGCACAGATTCTGAACGCCGTTCACGTTTCCGATGCGGCTGACAATGACCCCGTTGCGGAATGGGCTAAGCACAACGAAAACTTCAGAAAGAGATGTGCTTGGCTCAACGAAAAGAAGTTTGACTACGTAACCTATAAGAGCGCATCCGGTACCGATTTCCGTGCGGACCTCATTCCCGAGGGTATCTGGTGCGGCGGCGGCGAAACCACCAAGCAGGGCATTTACTTTAATCCCAACCTTCCCACGGAAGAAATCTTCACCTCTCCCATGGCAGGCAAGGCGGAAGGTAAGCTGGTTTCCACCAAGCCTCTCTCCTATCAGGGACAGCTGATCGATAAGTTCTGGATCCGTTTCGAGAACGGTTCTGCCGTTGAATGGGATGCGGAAGTGGGCAAGGAGCTCCTTGACAAGATGCTGACCATGGACGAAGGTGCAAGACGTCTCGGCGAGCTGGCACTGATCCCCAAGAACAGCCCCATCAACGAAAGCGGCGTTCTCTTCTACGAAACCCTGTTCGATGAAAACGCAAGCTGCCACGTTGCCCTTGGTGCAGGCTTCAACGACTGCATCGAAGGCTATATGGACAAGACCAACGAGGAATGCCGCGCTCTCGGTATCAACGAAAGCATGATCCACGAGGACTTTATGATCGGCGCGGACGATATGGAAATCACAGGCTGGAAGAACGGCGTTCCCACACCCATCTTCCGCAACGGAACCTGGGCGGAATAATCCCCGTTCACCTGAAACAGAAATAAATACGCGGCGAAAAGCATATTCTGTTCCGAGAATTCACTTCAAAGGAGCAGAATATGCTTTCGTTTTTGTTATCCGTCCTTGCGGGGATGTCTTTCTCCGTCCTGTCCGCGGGGGATCAGAACAAATTCCCCCCACCCCTTGAGAAAAAAGAGGAAAACGAGCTTTTTGAGCGTTATATCAAAACCGGGGATATGACGGCAAGAGAAAAGCTGATCGAACACAATCTTCGGCTGGCAGCCCACATCGTGAAGAAATATTATTCCGGCAATCCCCAGCAGGAGGATCTTCTGTCAATAGGAACCATCGGGCTGATCAAGGCGGTTGACTCCTACAACCCCGAAAACGGAGCGAGATTTGCCACATACGGTGCGAAATGCATTCAGAATGAGATTCTGATGTACTTCCGATCTCAGAAAAAGCTGGCAATGGAGGTCTCCATGGAGGAAACCATCGATATTGACAAGGAAGGGAACCCCCTCACATATACCGATATCATCAAATGTGACGACACCATCGCGGAGGACCTGGATAAGAAAATCAAGATCACCAAAGCGTCAGAGTACATCATGAAAGGACTGAGTGAACGGGAGAGGGAAATCCTGATTCTTCGGTACGGTCTGGGGAATCATGCTCCCGTGACGCAGAGAGAAGCCGCGGTTCGTCTGGGAATTTCGCGGTCCTACGTATCAAGAATCGAAAAAAACGCCCTTGAGAAAATCCGAAAGATTCTTTGACAGGGAAGAGCGGGCAGGGCTATGTACCGAAAAGGGTGAATTCCCATCCCGAGCTCAAACACGGGTGAACTCGGGATGAGAATCGGGCCGCCGCCGACAATCTATATGATCGAACAAAAATGAATCCCGCTCCTTCATTATTTGTTCTGATTGTAGTATGTCCGAACTGTTAACGGGATATGAAATGAAATATTTGAGATTTTTTTTGAAAAGGTATTGACAAAAAAAAGAGAGTGTAGTATAATATCTGAGAAAAGAAGTAGAACACACTCCGTTCTCACCGGACTGCAATCGGCAAGTCTCGGTTAATACAGAATTACTACATCATAGATGTGGTATTGCTGCGTGCACGGAGTTTGTTCCCCGGCACGTTTTTTGTTTTCAGATGGAGGTGCGTAACTATTAGCACAAAAGAACTGTTGATCAACGACGACATCAGAGTAAAAGAAGTCCGTATGCTTGACGAAAATAACGGTCAGCTCGGTATTATGAATATCAATGATGCCAAGACCTACGCCTACGATAAGGGACTTGATCTTGTAATGATTGCTCCCCAGGCGGTTCCCCCCGTTTGTCGTGCAATGGACTACGGTAAGTACCGTTACGAGCAGGACAAGAAAGAAAAAGAAGCAAAGAAGAAGCAGCAGACCGTTGAGGTCAAGGAAATCCAGCTTTCCTGCAGAATCGACACACACGACTTTGAGACCAAGGCAAACAGAGCCATTAAGTTCCTTCAGGAAGGAAATAAAGTCAGAGTATGTCTCCGATTCAAGGGAAGAGAGATTGCCCATCAGGATCTCGGACGCGAAATGCTTGAGAAATTTGCTGAAACCTGTGCCGAATACGGTTCAGTTGATAAAAAGCCTGCGCTTGAGGGCAGACAGATTATTATGTTCATTGCTCCTCAGAAGGCTCAGACCAAGTAAACAGTTCAGCAGCTTGTGATTCGCTTCGGACGAGCACAAGTGCCTCAGATAACGAGACAGCGCCGAATCAAGATGTAAACCCCCGAAAAAATACAAACCGAAAGGAAATGCAAAAATGGGAAAGATAAAGACACACAAGGCATCCGCCAAGAGATTTGCTGTAACAGGCACAGGTAAGGTAAAGGTTTACCACTCCGATCATCGCCACAATCTCGGTCAGAAGACAGCGAAGAGAAAGAGACATCTGAGAAGCAGCCAGATCCTCAGCCCCGCAATGACAGCAAATGTCAAGAGACTGATCGGTCAGGACTAATCGAAGTAAGCTTTAACGAATCAGAGAATAGAAAGGATTATAGAAAATGGCAAGAGTTAAGGGCGCAATGATGACGCGCAAGAGAAGAAATAAGATTCTGAAGGCTGCTAAGGGTTACTGGGGTTCCAAGAGCAAGCACTTCAAGATGGCTAAGCAGGCTGTTCTGAAGAGCGGCAACTACGCTTATATCGGTCGTAAGCAGAAGAAGAGAGAATTCCGCGCTCTGTGGATCACTCGTATTTCCGCACAGGCAAAGGTTAACGGTATGAACTACTCCCAGATGATGCACGGCCTCAAGCTGGCAGGAATCAACCTCAACCGTAAGATGCTTGCAGAAATCGCTGTATCTGACAAGGAAGCATTTGCTGAGCTCGCAAGCAAGGCAAAGGCTGCCCTTTAATCAAAACATATGTGGGGTGTTGCAGCATTTTGTGACACCCCCTTTTGATATTATGAAAACAGAACGATTTATCGAACAATACGGCGGGGAGTTTATCTCCTCCCGTTCTAACGGAACCATCATCGCGCTCTCCAAGCTGACAGAGAAGAAGCACAGAGACGAACAACGTCTCTTTCTCTCCGAGGGTGTGAAGATGGCGGAGGAGGCTTTCCTCCATTCCGATGTGGACACGGTTGTTTTCTCCGAGGATGCGGTAAAGGAAGGGCGTGACGAGGTTCTTGCCCTTGCCGAACAGGGAGCGATGCACGGTGCGAGAATCATTGTTGCCGGTGCTCCTGCATTTGATAAGCTGACCACGGAAAAATCCCCTCAAGGGGTGATCGCCGTATCCCGATTCATGAGCCGTCACGCCAGATCCGCAGAAACCGATCTTTCCGCATGGCATGAGGGCAGAAGAATTCTGATGCTCGATCACATTCAGGATCCCGGTAATATGGGTACCATGATCCGTACCGCATCTGCTATGGGTTACGATGCCGTTCTTGCGGCGGGATGTGCGGATATTTACAGTCCCAAGACCCTCCGTGCTTCTATGGGTGCGGTGTTCCGTCTGGATATTCTGCTGACGGACGACGCTGTTTCCGATATCGGTACCCTTCAGAAGGACGGCAGACGCGTTCTTGCAGCTGCACTTGGTAAGGTTTCTCTCACCTTGGGAGAAGCAGAGCTTCGCTCAACCGACTGCGTGATCATCGGCAACGAGGGTCACGGGATCAGCGAAGAGCTCCTTTCCGCCTGCGACGCGTCGTTGAAAATCCCCATGGCGGAAGGCTGCGAGAGTTTGAATGCCGCTGCCGCCGCCGCGATGATTCTTTGGGAATACTATCGAAGCTTCGGAAAATGTAACGACAATTAATTGAAATTTACAACGCTTCGTGCGTCGGATGAGGTATGGATATGGCAGAGGATAACAGAATTTATTGGATCTGGCTTGCCGAGTCCTTGGGACAGGGAAACCGTCTCGCTGTAAAACTTCTCAATTTGTACGGCACTCCTTCGGAGGTGTACCGTTTGTCACCCGATGACGTTCCGCAAAAAGGTGCTGATGTATCATCGGAGAGCAATGAGCTCCTTTCGGATCTCACGGAAAATGAGCTGCGGATACTGAAGAAAACCCTTTCTGCAAAAAGTCTTGAACGTGCAAAGCAGATTATGGATGACTGCTCCAATCTGAAAATCCGCATCCTTACCCCCGATATGCCCGAATTCCCCAAATCTCTGTGTGCGCTGAAGGACATGCCTCTTGTTCTTTATTGCAAGGGCGAAATCCCCAACCAAAGGGAACGTCTTTTTATCTCCATTGTGGGAACCCGTGATATGAGCGATTACGGAAGACGGCTTTCCTATGCCCTCGGCTACGGAATTGCTTTGGGCGGTGCCGTTATCGTCAGCGGCATGGCGTTGGGTTCCGACAGTATGGCAATGTCCGGTGCCATGGATACGGGTGCACCCACCGTTGCGGTTCTCGGCTGCGGCGTTGACGTGATCTACCCGCGGGAACACCGTGAACTGTACTACAAAACCATCTCAAACGGTGCCGTTATTTCCGAATATCCTCCTGGAACGCCTCCCACGGGACACCATTTTCCCGTTCGGAACCGTATCATCAGCGGTCTTTCCGAAGGAACTGTTGTAGTGGAAGGAAAATCCACCAGCGGTTCTTTGATTACAGCAAAACACGCGCTGGAACAGGGGAAGAAGGTTTTTGCCGTCCCCGGCAAGGTGGGAGAACCCGGCTCAGAGGGTACCTTCCATCTGCTCTACGAAAACGCACTTCCGTGTGCCACTGCAGAGGATGTGCTTGCGGAATTCAGCTTCCTGTATCCTCACACCATCAACGTGGATTACGTCCATGCCAAGCTCAGACATATGGATTTCGAGTCCGCCTCTCTTGCAGCAATGGAACGGGGCAGAATCGGTACCCGCGGAGAATCGCAGTATTACGGCACCGGTGCCTTCGGCGGCCGTACCCGCGATTTCAAGAAATCCGACGTTCCCACCGAGAGAAAAAACGAGGATACGAAAAAGGAATCCGCCCGTCGTGAAAATGCTTTTCCTAAGGAGAGAAATTCCGTAAAGGAATCGCCTTCGCCAAAGAAGCAGAGCGTAACAAAACAGCTTCCGACTGACGGTGTAAATACGAAAAAAACAGGTCTTCCGTCGATTTTTGGAAGGTTGACGCAGAAAGAAACAGAAAAAACAGCTCAGCCGAACACAAAGTCGAAAGAAAATCTTCAAAATACTACAGGTTTTACATTAAATATGCTTGATGAAAACGACATCAAGGTATATAATAGAATGCAGCCCAATGTTCCGATTCTTCCCGACAGTCTTGTGAGTGATACCTTGGAAATCAGCGACCTTCTTTGCGCGCTGTCGACCTTGGAGCTTGCGGGATTGGTGGAGTCAGCCCCGGGTGGGTATTTTACCCGTGTGGGTGAAAATCTCCCCACCGTTCTCATCGATGATGAGGAGACGCGGTGACAGTCGGAGCTATGCAAAAATATCATTGATTTGAACAGAACACGAAGGGAAAGGTTTCAATGCACAATTTAGTTATTATCGAGTCTCCCGGTAAAGTGAACACGATCAACAGCTACCTGGGTTCCAGTTATAAGGTAATTGCGTCGAACGGTCACGTCAGGGATTTGCCTAAATCTTCGTTAGGAATAGATATAGAAGATCAGTTCAAGCCTCGTTACATCAATATCCGAGGCAAGGGAGAGTTGATCAAGGAACTTCGCCGTGAAGCAAAGAACGCCGATCGTATTTTCCTCGCAACGGACCCTGACCGCGAAGGCGAAGCAATCTCCTGGCACCTTGTTTCCGCGCTGAACATTCCTCCGGAGAAGGTAAAGAGAATTACCTTTAATGAAATCACCAAAACTGCGGTCAAAGAGGGAATCAAGAAGCCCCGTGACATCGACATGAACCTTGTCAATGCTCAGCAGGCACGACGGATTCTGGACCGTATCGTGGGCTATAAGCTTAGCCCCTTCCTTTGGAAGACGGTGAAGAGCGGTCTTTCCGCAGGAAGAGTGCAGTCGGTTGCAACCAAAATCATCGTAGAAAGGGAAGAGGAAATCCTTGCCTTTGTTCCTCAGGAATACTGGACCATCGAGGCGCTCCTTGAAACCGAAAAGAAAAAGCCCTTTACCGCACATTTCTACGGTCTTGCGGACTCCAAAAAGAAGATGGAGCTGAAGTGCGAGGCAGACGCCCGTGCGGTCACCGACGGCATCAGCGGCAAGCCCTTCGTGGTAGCTGAGGTCAAGAACGGTCAGAAATTCAAGAACCCCGCACCTCCCTTTATCACTTCCACCATGCAGCAGGAAGCTTCCAGAAAGCTCAATTTCCAGTCCCAGCGCACCATGAAGGTGGCGCAGGAGCTTTACGAAGGTGTGAACCTGGGCTCGGAGCTGGGCGGAACACAGGGTCTTATTACCTACATGCGTACCGACTCTCTCCGTATCGCAGACGAAGCACGTAATGCGGCTCGGGATTATATCACATCCAAGTACGGCAACGAATATTACCCCGAAACACCCCGTATCTACAAGACCAAGGCAAACGCACAGGACGCGCACGAAGCAATTCGTCCTTCCGGAAGCATGCATGAGCCTGCAACCATCAAAAAGTTCCTGACCTCTGATCAGTACCGTCTTTACAAGCTGATCTGGGACAGATTTATCTCCAGCCAGATGGCATCCGCGGAGCTTTCCACCGTGCAGACCGATATCGTATGCGGAGACTACCTCTTCCGTGCAAGCGGCTACACCGTGAAGTTTGCAGGATACATGGCGGTTTACGAGGAATCCACCGACGATCCCGGTAAGGATGAAGAAAAGAACAGCCGTCTTCCTCAGATTGAGGAGAACGAGACTCTGGGGGTTCAGAAAATCTGCCCCAACCAGCACTTCACCGAGCCTCCCGCACGTTATACGGAAGCTTCTCTCATCAAGTTCTTGGAAGAACGTGGAATCGGTCGTCCCAGTACCATTACTCCCATCATCACTCTGATCATTTCCAGAGGATACGTAAAGCGCGAGGGTAAATCCCTGGTTCCTACCCCCATCGGTAAGGTAACCACTAAGATTATGTGCGAGCAGTTCCCCGATATTGTAGACTATAAGTTTACTGCATCCATGGAAGATAACCTTGACGAAATCGAAAAGGGCGTTGCGACAATGACCGACGTTCTCTCCGACTTCTACGGCGGCTTCAAGAAGGAACTGGACACCGCCATGGAAACCGTATCCAAGGACGATATCGAGGTTCCCGTGGAGGAAACCGATATCATCTGCGAGCTTTGCGGAAGCCGTATGATTGTGAAAAACGGCCGTTACGGTAAGTTTGCGGCTTGTCCCAATTATCCCACCTGCAAGAACACCAAGCATCTCACCAAGAGCAGCGAGGGTCTGGTGGAGAAGAAAACGGAGATCGCACCCACCAAGTGTGAGCTTTGCGGTTCCGATATGATCCTCCGTCACGGAAGATACGGCAGCTTCTATGCCTGCTCCAAGTATCCCGAATGTAAGTTTACCAAGCAGAAGATCAAGAATCTCGGCGTAAAATGCCCCGATTGCGGCAGCGAGATTGTGACAAAATACGGCAAAAACAAGACTGTATTCTACAGCTGTGAGAAGTACCCCGAATGTACCTTCTCCTCTTGGGATATGCCGACCAACGAAAAGTGTCCCGACTGCGGCTCCATGCTGTTCAAGAAGAAGAGCAAGAATCTTGCGGTCTGCAAGAAGGAAGGCTGCGGCTACAAGACCGAGCTTCCCGAAGAAGTAAAGAAGGACACGGAAGAATAATGCGGAAACGGCAGACGGAACTGCTGCATTCGCTACGGTATGAATAAACGGAAACACGGTTTAAGGTTCTGCAGCCATCATGGACAGAGCCTTAAATCTGTGTTGATTTACAGAAAGGTACGGTTTAAAATGGAGCATATCAACGTTTTCGGGGCAGGGCTCGCGGGCAGTGAAGCAGCATGGCAGGCTGCAAAGCTGGGTGTTCACGTCAGACTTTACGAAATGAAGCCTCACAAGAAGTCTCCCGCACACCATGCAGATACCTTTGCAGAGCTTGTTTGCTCCAACTCCCTCCGTTCTGCGGACGTGACCAATGCTGCAGGACTGCTGAAGGAGGAGCTTCGCCGAATGGGTTCCATTATTATGGAGGCGTGCGGCGAAACCAAGGTGGCGGCAGGTGGTGCAGTTGCCGTTGACCGCGTGCTTTTCTCGGAGTATATTACGGACAAAATCCGCAAGCACCCCAATATTGAAGTCATCGAGCAAGAAATGACCGAGATTCCCGCGGATGAAATCACCGTGGTGGCAACGGGGCCTCTTACCTCCGATGCTATGGCGGAAACCATCGGTCAGCTCATCGGCGGAAAGAAGCTCTACTTCTTTGACGCGGCTGCTCCCATTGTGGATGCGGAGTCCATCGATATGACAAAGGCGTTCTTCGCCACACGATACGACAAGGGCGACCCCGATTACATCAACTGTCCCATGTCGGAGGCGGAATATAAGGCGTTCTACCATGCGCTGATTACCGCGGAAGAGGCAAAGCTTCACGATTTCGAAACGGGAGACAACCTGAAGGTATTCGAAGGCTGTATGCCCGTTGAAGTAATGGCAAGAAGAGGCGAAGACACCCTTCGTTTCGGTCCCATGAAGCCTGTTGGAATCAAGAATCCCGTCACAGGGGAGGAATATTACGCCATCGTTCAGCTGAGAAAGGAAAACGAGGAGGGAACCATGTATAATCTCGTCGGTTTCCAGACCCATCTGACATTCCCTGAGCAGAGACGGGTATTCGGGATGATTCCCGGACTTGAAAATGCAGATTTCCTCCGCTACGGTGTCATGCACCGCAATACCTTCCTTTGCTCTCCCGAGCTTTTGGACGGGGACTATTCCTTCCGTTCCAACAAGAATATCTTTTTCGCAGGACAGATGACAGGGGTGGAAGGGTATATTGAATCCGCCGCATCGGGATTCGTTGCAGGTATCAACGCAGCCCTCCGACTTATGGGGAAGGAACCTTACATTTTCTCTGAGGAAATGATGACGGGAGCCATGGCGCATTACGTCTCCCACGGGGACAAGACCGCCTTCCAGCCCATGAATGCAAACTTTGGAATTATTCCTCCCCTTGCACAGAAGGTAAAGGGAGGCAAAAAATACAGAAATGAAGCCTATGCTGTTCGTGCATTGGCTTCGGCAGACCTTACAGCAGAACAACTCAAGGCGCTTTCGGCAATTTCATAACGAAATAATGGAGAAAAACATGAATATTATCATTGACGCAATGGGGGGCGACCACGCTCCCGAAGAGATCGTAAAAGGAATTGCGGAAGCATCGAACATTTACGAATCCAAGCTGACCGTTGTGGGTAATCAGCCTGTGATCGAACGGATTCTGAAGGAAAATAACGCCAATACCGCGAAAATTGAGATCGTACATACGGAAACCGTGGTGACCATGGAGGACGATCCCATCTGCGTGGTTCGTTCCAAGAAGGACAGCTCCATGGGACAGGGTCTTCAGCTTTTGAAAACAGAAGGGGATGCCTTCGTTTCTGCGGGAAATACCGGTGCCCTTCACGCAGGCTCGTCTCTTCTCGTTCGTCCCGTGAAAGGGGTACAGCGTTCCGGTATTGCAACTCTTCTTCCTTTTGCACGTCCCATGCTGATGATGGACTGCGGCGCCAACACCAACGTGACCGCGGAATATCTGGAGCAGTGGGCTGTGATGGGTTCCATCTATATGAAGAAGATTCACGGGATCGATACCCCCGAGGTTGGTCTTCTCAACAACGGAACAGAAGAACACAAGGGAACTCAACTGCAGATCGACGCGTATCAGAGACTGAAGGCGCTGAATCGCATCAAGTTCACGGGTAACGTGGAATCAAAAGAGATTCCTTTCGGCCCCTGCGACGTCCTTGTAACCGACGGATTTACGGGAAATATCACGCTTAAGCTGGTGGAAGGCATGGCGAAATTCCTTCTCGGCACTTTGAAGACCATGTATACCAAGAGTCCCGTTACAAAGATGTCCTATCTGATGATGAAAAATGAGCTGAAGAGCCTGAAGAACGATTTCGATGCATCCGAGTACGGCGGCGCGCCTCTTCTGGGGCTTCAGAAGCCTGTCATCAAAGCTCACGGCAGCTCCGATGCACGGGCGATCTGCAATGCGATCCGTCAGGCAGAGGCATTCGTGAAGACAGGCGTAATTGACGAAATCAGCGAAGCAATGGCTGTGTACGACAAAAGAGCGGTAAAACAAACAGAGGGAAAAAATGAACAACAGTGAAAAGAGAGCCGATCTGCTGGAAAAAACCATCGGCTATACGTTTAAAAATGAGGAATATCTGACAGAAGCGCTGACCCACTCCTCCTACTCCAACGAGCATAAGGCAAAGGGGCTGAAAATCGAGTGCAACGAACGTCTGGAGTTTCTCGGTGACTCCGTCTTATCCATTATTGTAAGCTCCTACCTTTTTGAGCATTATAAAAACAAGCAGGAGGGCGATCTCACAAAGATCCGTGCCTCCGTGGTATGCGAAAAAGCCCTCGCAAAATTCGCAGGGGAGATTGCCCTTGGGGATTATATCCGTCTCGGACACGGCGAAGCGAACAACAACGGCAGAAAACGTCCCTCCATTCTTGCAGATGCCTTTGAGGCACTCCTTGCCGCCATTTATCTTGATTCCGGCGAAACCTTCGAGGTTGTGTCCGATTTCCTCCTCCCCTTTATAGTTCGGGAAATTGATGAAATCAAGAAGAACGGCGTGTTTATGGACTATAAAACCGCCCTTCAGCAGATTGTTCAGCAGGTGGAAGGCGAAAAGTTAGAATATGTCCTGGTAAAGGAAAGCGGCCCCGACCACAAGAAGGTCTTCGAGGTGGAAGCAAGACTCAACAGCAACGTGATCGGCCACGGAATGGCAGGCTCCAAGAGAGAAGCGGAACAGTTTGCCGCAAAGGAAGCGCTGACCCTGTTCGGTCAGTCATAAATCCGTTTCCGCAAAATCCATCGCCGTACCGTGCGGCTTGTGAGGTATTCCATTGGCTAACCGAAAGAAGCATATCAATATACCCATATTTATTCCGCACCTCGGATGCCCGAATCAGTGCGTGTTTTGCAATCAACACGCCATTTCGGGCAATTGTTCTTTCCGTAAGGAGGATATTGTTCCACAAATCGAGACAGTTCTGTCCACCGTAAGCGGTGATACGGACTGTGAAATCGCGTTTTTCGGCGGTTCCTTTACGGGAATTGACCGAGAGTTGATGCGCTATTGCCTCGATACGGCGGAGAGCTACGTGAGGCAAGGTCGTGTCTCGGGCATCCGCATGTCCACAAGACCCGATTATATCACCGAGGAAATTTTAGAAATCCTGAGACAATATACGGTCACCGCCGTAGAGCTTGGGGTTCAGAGCCTTTCTGACCGCGTGCTTTCCGTGTGTCGGAGAGGGCATACCGCAGGGGATACCTACCGTGCGGTAAGGCTGCTCCATGAATTCGACATCCCCTTCGTGGGGCAGATGATGGTGGGACTTCCCACATCCACCGCAGAGGACGAGATTTTCTGCGCAGAAGAAATTTCGTCGCTGGGTGCGGTGGGATGCAGAATTTATCCCACCGTCGTGTTTCGTGAAACGGAGCTTGGCGGCATGACCGAACGGGGAGAATACACCCCCTTGACCATTGAGGAGGCAGCCGAACGCGCAGCTTCCGTTTTGGATGTATTTGTCCGCAATGGAGTCCAATGCTTGCGAATCGGTCTTTGTGATTCGGAAAATCTCCACTCGGATGCCTATTGCAGTGGACCCAATCATCCCGCTATGGGCGAGCTCACGGGAAGTGCCCTTTATTTGAAGAGAATCTGCCGTGAAGCGGATCGACTTTCAGGCTCTTTGAACGGAGAAAATCTCGTAATTCAGGTGCCGAAGGGGGACATTTCTCTCGCGGTAGGGCAAAAACAGGGGAATAAAAGAAAAATTATTGAGAAATATCACCTAAAATCTCTTAAGTTTCTTGAAAACGGAGAGTTAATGAGGTATAATATTATATTAGGTACGAAAAAATCATGAGTCTGCTGAGGCAGAGACGGAACGGAGGACAGCACCTTGTACTTGAAATCATTGGAGCTTCACGGCTTTAAATCATTTCCCGATAACACGGTTCTGAAATTCAATAACGGTACGACGGTGATCGTTGGACCCAACGGCAGCGGTAAGTCCAATATGACGGATGCCATGCGTTGGGTGCTTGGTGAGCTTTCCTCAAAGAACATCCGCGGAAGCAAGATGGAAGACGTTATCTTCGCAGGCGCGGACGGAAAAAAGCCAATGAGCTTTGCCGAGGTTTCCGTTACCTTTGACGACAGCACGGAACCTAAGGTGCTGAACACGACCTACGATGAGGTTACCGTTACAAGACGGTATTACCGAAACGGCGACAGCGAATATTTCATCAACAAGAAAAAGGTTCGTCTCAAGGATATCTACGAAATGTTCATGAACACGGGTATCGGCCGAGAAGGATATTCCATTATCGGTCAGGGACGAATTGCGGAGATTATCTCCAAAAAGAGCGACGAACGCCGAGGGGTGTTTGAGGAAAGTGCGGGGATTGCAAAATTCCGCTACCGCAAGCACGAAAGCGAAAAGAAGCTTGCCGAAACGCAGGCGAATATGGAACGCGTTGCGGATATCGAAAAAGAGCTTGAATCCCGACTGGGCCCTCTGGAGAGAGATTCCGAAAAGGCAAGACGGTATCTGGAGCTGTACGGCGAAAAGAAAAAGGTCGATATCTCCCTTTGGCTTTACGATATCGAACGGATTAAGAAGAACATCGACAAGGCGGAAACCGACACCAACATGTCCGCCCACGAGCTGGAGATTGCCGACGACAACATCAAGCAGACCGATGAACACATCGACCGTCTCCATGAACAGTCCCATGAAAGCAAGGAACTGCTTCAGAAGGTTCACGAAAGCCTTACGGAGAAGATTCGCGCAAAGTCCGAAGCGGAAGCAAATCTGACCGTCGCAAAAAACAATATTGAAAACGCCGACTCCCGAATCGCGTCGGAAAACGCCGTGGCGGAAAGCATCCGACGGGAACTGCAAAGAGAAACCGAGAATGCTTTTGCAGCGGAAAAGAATCTCGATGCCATCCGCGGGGAGTATAACGAATCCTGTGGGAAGCGGGACACAGCCCTCGGTGAACACAGCACGGTAACCGCAGATCTGCGGAACAAGACCGAGAAGATTCTTTCGCTGAATACAGAAAAAATCACCTTGGAGAAGGAAATCACCGATTCCCGTATCAAGCGCGACGTGTTGAGCGAGACCCTGAAAAATTCCGACTTCCGCAAATCCGGCATTGAAGCCGATATCCGCAAATACGAGGAGGAATCCGCCTCTCTCACAAAGCTTTCGGAAGAGTGTAAAGAAAGAGAAGAAGGTATCCGTCAACAGATGGCAGAGCTTGACAAGGAAGCCGCCGCCATCCCCTTTGATCAATACGAAGCGGAAACCGCAAAGATACAGGCGAAAATCAGCCTGAATCGGGCGGATATCGACTCTCACAACAGCCGCATTACAGCGATGCGGAATATGCAGGAGCATTTTGACGGATATTATAACAGTGTTCGTTACGTGATGCAGGAAAAGGATCGGCTGGGTGGAATTCACGGCCCCATTTCCTATCTGATCAAGGTGGATTCCGAATACGTGGTGGCTGTGGAAACCGCCCTCGGTGCTGCTCTTCAAAATATCGTTACCGATGACGAAGAAGCGGCAAAGAGAGCCATCCGCGCCTTGAAATCCGCAAACGCAGGACGGGCGACCTTCTATCCCATTACCACCATCCGCAGCTTCGGAAGGGGCAGGGAATACGACAAGGTTAGTAAGTCCAAGGGCTTCATCGGTTATGCGGACGAGCTGGTGCGTTACGATGCACAGTATACCGAAATCATCCGCTCTCTCCTTGCAAAGACTGCCGTTTTTGACAATCTTGATAACGCAACGGAGATGGCGCGTGCCAACAACTGGCGTATCAAAGCCGTTACACTGGACGGTCAGCAGATCAACCAGGGCGGTTCCTTCACGGGTGGTCAGGCGAAGAAGGACAGCGGTGTCCTTACCCGAAACAATACCATTGAAACGCTGATCGCAGAACGGGATCAGCTGGTGGAAGAACAAAAGAAGCTGAACGCAGATTTGGAGAAGGCTCTTTCCGATACGGGCAGAGCAATGAACCATGCGGAAGAGCTGAATCGTCGGAAAGAAGAG
>JAZQUQ010000040.1:0-1881 GCA_045631365.1 Eubacteriales bacterium
CCAAGGTTCCGTCCGCCCCAACCGCACCTCCGTCCTCCCCGCCGTGACCGGGATCGATGATCACCGCGGGGGATGATTCACTCTCCCCCACAACAGCAGCCTCTTCTGCTTCAAAGGACAAAAAATACCGCGCGGTCTGCCCCCCCACAAACATCACGGCGGTAAGGAAGAGAAAGGAAAACACAACGTAATTGATGATGGATTTAGATATCATAAAAGCACCTCCGCAGAGCATTCTACCATTGACTCATGATATGTATGGGATGGATTTTTTATGTTCACAAAAATCAGCCGAGGCAACGGTTTTGATCCGCAGATCACCGCAGCCTCGGCTTGTCTTTTCTTATATCACATATTCATATCCCACTCTCGGGTCACCGTTTGCGAGATAAATGGTGCCGCATTCCTTGAATCCGTGCTTCTCCACCATGCGGCGCATGACCACGTTGCCGAAGTGGGTATCGACGCGAACACTCACCTTTCCGTTTGCCGATGCGTGTTCCTTGGTGAAATCCACGATAGCGGTGCTGATGCCGCATCCACGCCTTGCACCGCTGACCGCAATACGGTGGATCGTCGCATACTTCGCCGCTGTGGAGTCGGACTCCGTGAGCCATGCACCGTTTTCGATAACGTCATAGTCGGGCTCGCCGCCGAGAAGAAAGGCAAATGTCCCCACGATCTCTCCGTCAATCTCCACGCACCATGCTTCGCCGTTTGCAATATCCGCCGCGATATCCGCTTCCGAGGGGTATCCGTCCTGCCACTGGTCAATGCCGAGGGCGCCGATGCTGGCTCTCGCCTCCGCATAGATGGGCATCACCTGCGGAAGATCGGCAACGGTTGTTTTTCTGATGATCATGTTCTGTTGTTCCTCATAATAAAAATTTCAATTATTGTACCACATCCGAGGGGGCTTCGTCAATAGGTGTGTTCGTCAAAAGCGCAATTAATGCTTCGTTTCCGCTTTCCACCGCATAGTCCAAAGCAGTTTTCCCGTATTTATCCGTCAGAGAAGGATCACATCCTGCGATCAACAAATACTCTGCCAAATATAGGTTCTCTTTCTGCACGCTTAACATAAGTAGGGTCTGATCAGAGTAGCCTCTGATATTGATAGACTGATCTCCCAAAAGCATACGGACAATCTCCGTAATCCCTTTGGCAGTTTCTTCGTCATATTCTTTCACACAGTAAGTTCCGTTTATCTTGGTTTCTCCATATATTCGTGGGGGCATTCTTGCCGCAAACAACGCAGCTGAACCTTCATACGGGCCCACATCTTCCGTATCCGCACCGTTTTCCAACAGAAGTCTGACAATTTCTACGTCGTCAGGTTCGAAATGGAATAAAGTTTCACTCAAAGGGCACCAGTTTGTATCCGGATTTGGTTCTGCTGTAGCACCGTGATCGATCAACAATTTCACGATTTCCAGATTTGCCACATCGCATGCAACACTCAAAGGACGTCTTGGTGAACTTTCAAGGAAAACCCAAAATACACTAGGACGGACCTCGGGAACATTGGGATCCACTCCCTTTTCCAGAAGTTCTTCTACCTTTTCCACATCTTCGTTTTTGATGGCTCGAATCAGTTTTTGGGAATGAATATAGGGAGGGTAAAAGCCGCACATATAGTGCATGTGCAACAGCCATAAAGCAACAAGTCCGCAGATAATCAAAACTTTTCGTTTTTTACTCATCCTGTTTTCCTCCTTGATTTGCTCCGTTGAATCCAATACCGACAAATGGTTCTATCCCTGTTCATCCCCATTATACCAACTCACCCCAAGTATTTCATTGCCCCCCTGTAAACAATCCATAAAAAAACAAAATTTGCCGAAAACCTATAGACTTTCTCGGCAATCGGGTGTATAATAG
>JAZQUQ010000041.1:0-2895 GCA_045631365.1 Eubacteriales bacterium
TTAAGCATCTTCTGTACATCCTCACAGCATTCTTTCTGCCACTCAAAACTGCTGACGCCATCGGGAAGATTGCAGATTTTCTTTTCTGTATCACGGATGAAAGATTTGATCGCTTCATCGCCGTCCGTACCGTCCTTGCCGAACAACACATCTGTACTAACCCCAAACACATTCGCCAGCGGCACAACCTGGGAAATATCGGGCATACCCGTACCGTTTTCCCAGCGGCTGACCGCCTGATAGGTAATATTCAGCTGTTCCGCAAGCTCTTCCTGCGTAAGATTCCGTTCCTTACGGAGTCTGCGGATGATTTGACCCATTGTTTCGCTCATTATTAGTCTCCTTATTCTGTATTCCGGTACCGTTGTCTCTATTATAGCAGACCCTCCGAAAAATGTACAGCGATTCAACGATGCAGAAGACTCAATTTTGAATTGAGTTCCCATTGCCCATACGATCATACAACAAGGGAGAAGGATTGCTATTCGAAAGCCTTCCTTCTCCCTCATTTTTTATTTCTTTCGTTCGGGAATGACAAACATAAACACCAGCGAGCTCACCAAGAGCATCATGGGATAGAACAAGTGCGAGATCACCTCAAAGGCGCCAAGCTCCAGCCCCATGGTACTGACCGCGGACAGCGCCACCAGCATCTGTGCACCATAGGGCAGGATTCCCTGGAAGATGCAGGAGAACGTATCCAAAATAGATGCGGTCTTTCTCGGGGAAATGTCGTATTCCTTCGCCATTTCCGATGCGATGGGATTCGCCATTACGATGGCTACGGTGTTGTTGGCGGTGGAAATATCCATCAGCCCCACAAGGAGTCCGATGCCAAGCTGTGCCCCTCTTTTTCCGCGGAACACACGGCGGATTCCGTTCAGCAATGCCTGAAAACCGCCTGCCTCTCGGATCAGAGCACAGAGCGCCGCCACCAAGATTGCAACCATGGAGGTTTCAAACATTCCGGACACGCCATTGCCCATGTTCTCAATCAGAGACACAAAATCCGTTGCCCCCGTTGCCAACATAATGATGCAGCCTGTCACAATGCCGATCAAAAGGGTCACGAACACGTTAATTCCCACGATACCGCCGATCAGCACCAGCACGTACGGGATAATCTGAACCAGATCGTAAGGCTTGGGCTCAAGAGGCTGAATCTCCGCCTGCAGGGAGAGGATCAGAATGAGACCGAAGGTCACCACCGCTGCAGGAAGAACGATGGCAAAGTTCGTGCGGAACTTGTCCTTCATGGCGCATCCCTGACCGTTGCAGGCGGCAATAGTGGTATCGGACACGAAGGAGAGGTTGTCCCCGAACATGGCACCGCCCACCACCGTACCGACGCAGAGCGGCAGAGAGAATCCCGAGGTCACGGAAATCGCCGCCGCGATGGGGGTGATCAGCGTGATGGTTCCCACGGAGGTACCCATTGCGGTGGAGACAAAGCAGCTGACGAGAAAAATGACGCAGACCGCAAAATGGGGCGGCACAATAGAAAGCACGAAATACGCCACGCTCTCCGCGCTGTTTCGTCCGACCACGCCCACGAAAATCCCCGCCAGCAGGAAGATGAGCAGCATGGTGATAATATTCTTATCCCCCACGCCCTGCCCCATCAGAGCCAGCTTCTCCTCAAAGCGAATTCCACGATTCTGCAGACAGGCAACAAGCAACGAAACCAAAAAAATCACCACGATGGGGACTTTATAAAACCCCATGGGAATCTTCATGCCATATTCAAAGGTGATTCCCAAACCCAGATACAGCGCAACAAAAATGCCGATGGGCAAAAGCGCCGCCGCGTTTCCTTTTTTCATTTTCACGTTCCTTCCAAAATAATGTATATCTCTGTTATTATAACATAGACCAATTGCGCTGTCAACAGAAGGAACTTGTATCCTGGGCGAAATCTGTCGAACCGGCGTTTGAACGGAATTTTTTCTTTTTCTGCAAAACCCGATTGATTTACCCGACAAAATATGTTATAATGGAAGAAATCACAAAAAAATCCCTCTCATCAGAAAGGACACCATACAAATGAAAGCTGTTGTAACCGTTGTGGGCAAGGACACCGTGGGCATTCTCGCCAAGGTCAGCTCCGCCTGCGTAGAACACAATGCCAATATCATCGACGTGACCCAGTCCGTTATGAAGGACATCTTCTCCATGGTTATGCTCATCGACATTTCCGACCTTACCTCCGATTTTTCCGAGCTGCAGAACACCTTGTACGCCCTCGGTGACAAGATCGGCATGAAGATTCACGTTATGCACGAAGATATCTTCAACTCCATGCATCATATTTAAGGGTGGAGCAGGCTGATATGATTAATACAAAGGATATTTTTGAAACCATCCGCATGATCGATGACGAAAATCTGGACATCCGTACCATCACCATGGGTATTTCCCTCTTGGACTGCGCGGATTCCGACATCCATCGCTCCTGCGACAAGATTTACGATAAGATCACCAAGGCTGCCGAACGTCTCGTTCCCGTTGGGGAAGAGTTGGAGAGAATGTACGGTATTCCGATCATCAACAAGCGTATTGCCGTCACCCCCATTGCCATGCTCACCGCAGTCAGCGGAGGAAATCCCGTGCTGTACGCGCAGACCCTGGAGCGTGTGGCTCAGGCGGTCGGCGTTAACTTCATCGGCGGTTACTCTGCCCTCGTTCAGAAAGGCTTTTCCGCAGGAGACCGTGAGCTGATGGAATCCATTCCCGAGGCTCTGGCAACCACGACTCACATCTGCTCTTCCGTGAACGTGGGTTCCACCAAGGCGGGTATCAACATGGACGCAGTCAAGATCATGGGCGGCGTCATCAAGCGCTGTGCGGAGATCACCAAGGACGACAACTGCATTGGAGCCCCAAAGCTGGTTGTAT
>JAZQUQ010000042.1:0-1771 GCA_045631365.1 Eubacteriales bacterium
CAACTCCTTGGCTCACAGAACGACATGGCTACGATCCGACTTCGCGGTAGGTTTTGCTGAGATCCAGTCCCTTGGGGTGGACGGTGATGGGGGCGCGGTCCGCACAGCAGAGGGTGAAGACGCCGAGCACGCCCTTGGTCTGATCCGCGGAGGCAAGCTCCAGAACGGCACGGCCGCTGCGGATGGCTTCCTTGCAGTCGGGGGAATGGTGATAGATATTGGCGGTGGGCAGGAAGGGACGGATGAAGCTCTTGTAAAGGTCGGTGCTGTGGCGGATGAACTCGAATACCTGAGGATTCATTTCCGCATCTCTGGGGCCGAACACGTTCAGCGAAATATGGCCGAACATGGCGTTTCTCATGTGGAGATCCAGAGAAGCGTAGGTGTGGCAGCCCATACCCGCTACAAGGCGGTCCACTCTTTCCGGAGGAAGTGCCATGGTCATACCGTTGGTGATCAGCACCGATCTCGGAGGAACCTGCCAGTCTGTCACCCAAGAGTGGTTGAAGTTCTCCACCATGCCCACGTCGGTACGTCCGCCGCCGCCCGCACAGTTCTCGAAGACTACATTGGGGAACTTCTTTTTCAGATTGTTGTAGAGCTTATAGAAGCCTTCTACCTGCTTGACGGACATACATTCCCGTCTGCCGCTTTTATCGTCCACGTGGAGGATGGAGGCGGTGCCTGTGTTGTAGTCTACACGGTACAGGGCAAGATTGTATTCGGTGATGACGCGGGTTGCTTCTGCTTCTGCCCATTCCAGAGCTTCGGGGATGGAAAGGTCAAGGATACCTTCGACTTTTTCTCCCGTAATACTTGTGGTGAACCATTCGGGATGCTCCTTGAATGCTTCGGAGTTGCGTCCCATTCGTTCCACTTCACACCAAAGGCCAAGCTTGATTCCTTTTTCCGCACAGTAGTCGCTGATTTCCTTGAGACCGTTCGGGTATCTGTCCTTGTGGTAATGCCAGTCACCCGCATAGCCGAACCAGTCGATTCGATCGGTAGGGGGGCAGTACCAGCCTGCGTCAATGATGAAGATTTCAGCTCCCGCACGAACCATCTGGTCGATGAACTGCTTGGTGGTGTCCACCTTCATGTCGTGTTCCGCACCCATACCGGAGCCTACGAGACAAGCGTTTGTGATATCTTCCGTTGCCTTGAATACGGTGCTGCGGAGGTGGGCGTTCATGCCGTTTACCGCATCGTCGTGGTCACCGCTGACCATACCGATGTACGCAACGGGGGATTTGTAGGTTTCTCCCGCAGCCACCACGGTGAGAGGCTTGTAGGAATCCACCGCCATCTTGAAGGAAAGCCGTGTGTCTCCCTGATCGGGGTAGGTGTTGTAGTCGAAGGAGAACTTGTAGCCGCCGCCCCAGCCCAGCTGACCGATCATGGTGGTGCCGAGAAGGTTGTTGCGGAGCATGAACATGGGATGACGGTATCTGTCACGGGTAAATCTGCCGCGGAAGGAATGCTCGTCTGCGGTGAGGGGATGCCAGGAGAAATCCCCCTCGTGACCCCAGTTTGCGCCGTCCATGTAGCCGAGGGAATAGTATTCCTCGGGATTCTTTGCGTAGGTCACGCGGTTGCGGTCGATGACCTCAATACCCCCGCTGATGACGGAAAGCTCGCTGATTGCTGCCGCCGCATCGGATTCGTTGATAATCTCCAGCCAGCGGGAGAACACAGGGCTTCCGTCAAGGAGGGTGTGTACCTTTACGGTGATTTTCTTGAAATCACAGCGGAGGGTAACCACCGCATGAGT
>JAZQUQ010000043.1:0-8650 GCA_045631365.1 Eubacteriales bacterium
GCCAAATTCGGTGCGGACTACGCCTATACGGTGGACGGCGGCGCATTGGGAGAGCTGGAATACGAGAATTTCAACGCCGCTACGGGAATTGCGGTGTTCCACGGTGTATCCATTCACCCCGGTTCTGCCAAGGGAAAGATGAAAAATGCACAGCTCATGGCCATGGATTTCGCCTCCATGCTTCCGGGGGACGAAACCCCCGCCGAAACCGAGGGATACGAAGGATTTTTCCACCTCATCGAAATGAAGGGAGAATGCGAATCCGCGGAGCTGGTCTATATCATCCGTGACCACGACAAGGAAACGTTCAGCAAGAGAAAATCCCTCTTTGAAACCGTTGGAAAGAAAATCAACGAAAAATACGGTGATGGCTCCTGCGAGATTACCGTCAAGGATTCCTACTTCAACATGAAGGAAATCATGGACAATCATATGTACATCGTAGACCGCGCGAAGGATGCCATGGAAGCCGTCGGCGTTAACCCCATCATTGTCCCCATCCGCGGAGGTACCGATGGCGCACGCCTTTCCTTCATGGGTCTGCCCTGCCCCAACCTTTGCACGGGCGGCGAAAACTTCCACTCCAGATTCGAGTTTCTCTCCGTGGAATCTCTCACCAAAGTAACGGAAATCGTAGAACGGATCATCACAGATACAGCAGCATTATAATACGGCATCTCCCCCCAAAAAACGGGATCCCGCTGAACGAAAATTCACGCCGGTTCCCGTTTTTCATCTTATTTTGCCACGGATAATTCAAAAAGGAGTAAGCCGACTTTTTTCAAATCAGCTTACTCCTTTACGGCAGCGGACAGATCAAGGTGTCTGTTACACCAAACTCCACCGAACTTTGAGATCTCAATTATATCAAATTCAGATTTTTCAGAACAAAAATTCCGCCGAACATGGTAAAGGCACACAAAACGGTGGTCAGAAGAAGAATCTGCGCCGCAAGTTCGTGGTCGTTATCCATATTTTTCGCCATAATGTAGCTGGAAACCGCCGTGGGAGCACCGAACAGAATCAGCACCACCCCAAGGGATTCGTTCCGCAGTCCGAAAAGAGCTGCGGCAGCCACCATAACGGCGGGAAGGAAAACAGTTTTCATCACACTTGCATACACGGCGATTTTCACTCTTCCCTTCATGCTCTGCGGCTTGAAGTTTGCCCCCAAGCACATCAATGCCAAGGGAGTGGCAAGATTTTTGGTGTACACAAGGCTTTTCTCCGCAATCACGGGAAGCTCCCAACCGAACAGCATAAACGGAACGGCAAGAAGAACTCCGATGATCAGCGGATTGGTAACGATATTCTTTATGATACCGGCAACTGCTTTTCGGTCAAGACGATTTTCACGACTCTTTGAAAAAATCGAAAGAATAATCACCGAATATCCGTTAAACATCAGAATCACAAAGGGCATCACGATGGCAATGGCACCCGTTCCCGATGCACCAAACAGATTCTCCGCCAAAGGAACGCCGAGAATGGCAAAATTCGATCGGCATGCCCCCTGCACGAAGGAACCGCATTTTCCCCGGTCCTTGAGGAACAAAGGGATCAGCAACGCGGTCGCAAGGAAGGCACCTGT
Organism: Eubacteriales bacterium; assembly: GCA_045631365.1. Taxonomy (GTDB): domain Bacteria; phylum Bacillota; class Clostridia; order Oscillospirales; family CAG-272; genus UMGS1696. The sequence continues at coordinate 1,592 of JAZQUQ010000043.1, forward strand.
TACGGCAACAAGGATAAAGGCAATCAGCCGTCCGTCAAAATCAGCCTCGGCGGAACAGTTTGCCACCTCGAGGAACAGCATAACGGGAAGTCCCACCTTGAAGACTACTCTCTCGGCAACTGCCGTAAACCCGTCATCGATAAGTCGGATCCGCTTGAGGAACACCCCGAGAAGAACCAGAATCACGATGGGCGAGACTGCATTTATACTATATGTAAGATTTGTGAGCAAAATGCGCATCTCCAGTCGGTTTAATTTTCGTTGGAACGGTAGTAGCTGTCAATACCCGCAGCCACTCCCCGTGCGAAGGATCTCTGCCAGTCTGCATCAAGCATTTTTTCAGCATCGGCTTCATTGGTAACAAAGCCCATCTCGATCAAGGAAGCGGGAACCTTGGTTTCTCGGATCACGTAATAGACCCCTTCCGTCATTTCAATGACGCTGGAGTAGGAACCGGGTTCCAGGGAACTAAGAATCCCCCTGTTGATATGCTCCGCAATGACGCCCGATGTGTGCTCGATTTTTACAGGACCGTCAAAGTAGTAAATTCGTGTGCCGTACGCCGCAGAATTGGTGTGAGCATTGCAATGAATGGACACGTAATAGTCCATCTCCACGGTATTGGCAAAGGCTACCCTCTCCTGGGGCTTGTACTTATTGTTGTTATCGTATGCGGAGGTTACGGGAAACTCTTTTCCGTCGTGGGTCAGCACGGTTTGATACCCCAGCTTTTTCAGCTCCTCCTCCAGCATGAGCGATACCGCAAGGGTAATATCGTCCTCATTAAGGCCGCCCATAAACTCCGAGGATGTGCCGCCGTCGTCGAAGCCGTGACCGGGGTCAATGCAGATTATCGGTGCGTTTTCGCTTATGGGGGGCATGGTTTCCTCGGGGAAATCACGCCCAACACCAACGGAAGGGGTAGCAGCCTGAACCACCTCAGCCCTCTCCGTTTCCTTTGGAACCCTTTCTTCTCCGATGACGCCGCAGGACCCCAGCAACAAAGCAGGAAGAACCGCCGCAATTGTTTTGTATACGATTTTGTTGATTGAACTCATAAATCCTTACGTTCTGCCTTGCTTACTCTCCAAGCAAAGTGCAGAATCTACCGTAGGCTTCATCCCACGCCGCTGCGGTTTCTTCGCTCGGCTTGTATTCCTTCACATCGCAGGAGTTCTTGATCACGCGGCGTGCTTCCCAAACGTCGGAAATCTCGCCCTGTGCAATCAGCTGCATTGCGATGTTGCCGAGTGCGGTTGCCTCAACGGGACCTGCCACAACGGTTTTATGAGAAGCATCCGCGGTAAAGCGGGACAGCATTTCTTCTTTGGTTCCGCCGCCCACAATGTTGATGAAGGGATAGGTCTTCCCTGTCATTTCTTCCAACTTTTCCGCAACCCAGCGATATGTCAGCGCAAGGCTCTCGAAGATGCAGCGGACAACCTCGCCCACGGTTTCGGGAACGTACTGACCGGTCTTACGGCAGTATTCGCGGATTCGCTTGGGCATATTGCCGGCGGTCTGGAAGGAATCGTCGTCGGGATTGATGAAGCATTGGAAGGGCTTGGCTTCAAGCGCCATCTTCGACAGCTCATCAAAGGAATACTTGGTTCCCTCTCTGGTCCACTGTCTTCTGGATTCCTGCTCCAGCCAAAGTCCCATAATATTCTTCAGAATTCGGTAGGTATCTGCCGCACCGCCTTCGTTTGTGAACTGATAATTCAGGGAAGCTTCGGTGATGAGGGGAGTCTTGCTCTCGATACCCATCAGAGACCACGTACCGCTGGATATGTAAAGGAAGTTTTCGTCCACGGCGGGAACGGAAAGAACGGCACTGGCGGTATCGTGGGAAGCAACCTTCACCACCTTGACACCTGTCTTACCTGTTTCTTCTTCCACAAAGGGGAGAAGCTCGCCGAGCTCGGTACCGGGCTTTACGATATCGCAGAACAGACGGGAAGGAATGCCGAACTTCTCAAGAAGATCGGATGCATAGGCACGCTTTCCCGCATCCAGCACCGCACCGGTGGAAGCGATGGTGTATTCCGTTGCCATCTTTCCTGTGAGAAGGTAGCCGAGGAGGTCGGGGGTAAAGAGCATTTTTTCCGCATTCTCCACCACCCAGGGTCTGTCACGAAGATCGGCAGCCATCTGATAGATGGTATTGAAATTCATGGACTGAAGACCGGTTGTCTTGTAAATTTCTTCAAAGGAAGCAAATTTCTCGAACACATAGGGCTGAATGTCTGCTGTGCGTTCGTCTCTGTAGTGATACGGTGTAGACAAAAGGGCGCCTGTCTTGTCGATATAGCCGTAGTCAACGCCCCAGGTATCGATACCGAGGGTGGAGCAGCCGCCGAATTCCGCGGACTTCAGTACGGCAGTTTTGATTTCATGAAGGAGGCGGTAGGTATCCCAGAAAAAGCCGCCGACCGTCATAACGGGATCGTTGGAGAAACGGTGGATTTCTTCTAATGTGATCTTTTCTCCGTCAAATGTGCCGAGAATTCCTCTTCCGCTGGATGCGCCGAGGTCAATGGCAAGAACTTTTTTGTCAGACATCATAATACCTCATCCGTCACCAAAGTGACTTGTATATATTTTTTGGGAATTCCTGTTTTTTATCAGTTTTCGGTCATGCAGGTTCTGGGGAAGCAGTATCTTGCGTGAAGAACCGCATCGTTGAATGCTTCTTCGTTGGTCGCATAAGCGCCGCCGATGGTAGTCTTTTCGCCGCCTTCCAGCGCTTCCAGTCCCTTGAATACTGCCAGATGAGGCTCGATAGTCAGGAGGAAGTCACCCTTTCTCGCGTTGTTGATGAGTGCGAGGATTTCGGGAATGGAGCCTTCGCCTCTGCCTGCGGGAACGATGAGTCCTCTTCTGTCCGCTTCCTTGATGTGCATGTAGGTCATGTAGGGAGCCAGCTTGTAATACGCTTCCAGAGGCTTTACGCCGCACTGTGTAAAGTTTGCGGGGTCAAGAACGCAGCCGAGACGTCCGCTGAACTCGTTCAGAAGGCGGAAGCAGCGATCGGGTGTATCACCGTAGATGCCCTTTTCGTTTTCGTGGCAGAGGAGAACGTTGTACTCATCGGCAATGTCCAGCATCTTGCCCATTCTGTCGATGACCTCGTCGGTGTAATCATCGGGATTTCCTTCCTTGGGAAGATAGAAGGAGAACATTCTGATCTTATCGGTTTCGAGAACGTTGGCAGTTTCGCAAACCTTCTTCAAGAGATCAAGATGGGGTTCCATGGGATCGGTGATCTGAATCTTACCGATGGGAGAACCGATGGCGGAAACACCAAGGCATGCCGCATCCAGCTTTCTCTTTACTTCCTCAACCTTGTCGGGGGTCAGATCGGCAATGTTGGTACCGTCCACGCCTCTGATTTCGGTCATACCGATTCTGTTTTCCAAAAGGCCCTTGATCTGTTCATCGAACACGGGAGAATATTCATCCGAAAATGCGCTTAATCTGAATTTTACCATATCGCTTGTATGCCGTCACCGACGACATCCTCCAAAATTTTCAAAATAAAGTTTTCGTTGTCTGTTTTTCGCAAAAAATACAGTCAACGGACATATTATATCATTTTCACAGGGATTTTTCAATGCTTTTCGGGATATTTATTCAACAAACCCAAGAATATCCCGAAAAACCGACCCGTTAAAGTTCCAGCACCGTAACGCCGTAGTCCCCTTCGCCGTACGCACCCGCACGGTGGCTCTTTACTCGGGAGTCCGACTTGAAGCGATTCCAAAGGGCAGCACGGAGAGCACCGGTTCCCTTTCCGTGGATGATGGTAACGGAACGGATTCCCGCAACACATGCTTCATCCAGATACTTATCCACCACGAACCACGCTTCCTCGCCCGTCATGCCGCGGACGTCGCAGTCCAGCTTGAAGTTCTTGGAAACGGTAGCTTTGTAGCTTGCTCTGCTCTTTGCCGCCTGTTTTTCGGGGGTGAGCGCCTCTCCCTCAAGGAGACGGAGATCGGAGACGTTGGCTTTTGTTTTCACCGCACCCAGCTTCAGGTTTACGTTGCCCTTCTTGTCGGGGTCGTCAAGGAGATAGCCCTTTACCCCAAGATTGCGGTGGTAAATCGCATCCCCCTTCTTCAGAGGACGGGGCAGAACGTAATCGTCGTCATCCACCAGATCCACGGGGTTGACCACGTTGTCAAAGTCACGGACTCTCTGACGGACACTTCTCTTTGCCGCAGCCAGCTTTTCCGCCAAATCCTTGGCATCCCGTTCCTTTTTGATCTCATCCAGCTGCGCGAACACGAATTCGCTGGTGGCACGGGCGCCGTCCAACATTTCCTGAGCCTTCGCCAGCATCTGTCGGGAGTCTTTTTCCGCACTTCCGATCTTCCGCTGAAGCTCGGCTTCCTTTGTTACCTTGTATTCTTCGAATTCCTTACGGAGTCTTGCCGCCTCGGCGTGCTCTTTTTCAAGCTCCGCACGGGTTGCCTCCAATTTTTCGATAACCGCCTCAAAGCTGCGGGAGCCTGCGTCCACGTACCGCTTCGCCCGCTGTACCAGCACGGGAGAAAGACCAAGCTTTTCCGAAATGGCGAAGGCGTTGGATTTACCCGGGGTACCGATGATCAGCTTATAGGTGGGCTTCAGGGTATTCACGTCAAATTCGCAGGATGCGTTGGCAACTCCCTCGGTATCAAGGGCATACGCCTTCAATTCCGCATAGTGAGTGGTGGCGGCGCAAAGGGAGCCTTCCAGTCGGACTTCTTCCAGAATAGACATGGCAAGTGCCGCACCTTCCACAGGGTCTGTACCGGAACCAAGTTCGTCGAAGAGAACGAGGGATTCCTTGGTCATGTTCTCCACAATGGAGACGATCCCCTTCATATGGGAGGAGAAGGTGGAAAGGGACTGCTCAATGCTCTGCTCGTCGCCGATATCGGAGAAAATCTCGTCGAAAATACACATGGAGGAGGTATCCTCTGCAGGGATATGAAGTCCCGCCTGGGTCATCAGCGCGAACAGACCGATGGTCTTCAAAGTTACGGTTTTACCGCCCGTGTTGGGACCGGTGATGACTAACATATTGAACTTTTCCCCAAGGGTTACGGAAATGGGGACCACGGTCTTTCGGTCAAGGAGGGGATGGCGCGCTCTGTCCAGCCGTACCACACGCTCTGTATTGACGGTGGGAGCCGTCGCTTCCATCTTGTAGGACAGATCCGCACAGGCGAAGATGAAAGCAAGGTCGGTGATGTTCAGATAATTGAGCACCAGCGATTGTGCCGACACCGCAACCCCTGCGGAAAGGTCACGGAGAATCCGTTCGATCTCATGTGCCTCTTTACTTTCCAGCTCCCGAAGCTCGTTGTTTGCTTCCACCACCGCCATAGGCTCGATAAACAGGGTAGCACCGGACTGGGAGGTATCGTGAATGAGACCCTTCACCTCGTTGCGGTACTCTGCCTTAACGGGGATAACAAAACGTCCCCCTCTTGTGGTGACGATGTTCTCCTGCAGATACTTGGAGGAACCCGAAACGTACTTCTGCAGCACGTCCTTGATCTTTCCGTTGGTCTGACGGATCTTCCGTCGGATGTCGGAAAGCTCGGGACTTGCTTCGTCCGCCACAAAATCATCCGCCAGAATGGAACGGGTGATTTTTTCCTCCAGCGATCGGTTGGGGAGGAGGCGGGAGAAAATTTCGTCCAGTGATGTATCGGGAGTTCGATCCCCTCTCACGTAATCGAGAAGGGTGCGGGCAGTCCGAAGAACCGCCGCACAGTCAAGAAGCTCACGGAGGGACAAAACCGCGTCCTTCTCCGCGCGCTCCACCGTTTCACGGATATCCTTTACCCTGCCGAAAGAAGGAAGACCCTTCAATCCCACAAGAGTTTTGGCATCCGTGGTTCTCTGCTGCCGTACACGAACCTTGTCGATATCGGACACCGGCTTCAGCGCCAATGCGGCTTCTCTTGCCCCCTCAGTGGGAGCGCATTCCGCAAGCAGCTCGAGAATTTTATCAAATTCAAGTGTATATAATGCTTTATTATTCATATCGTTCCTTAAAATAATTTAAAATGCTTCGGTTATGCTTTTATAATACGTCAGCGAGGAAAAACCGTGTTCCAGATGATTGAGAAGATACCGCTCGGTGATGACGGAGAAGAGGGACAGCCCCACTTTATCAAGGGAGAAGGAAAGATATCGCTTGACCGAGGCATCCACCACATACCGAAGAGCGTCCAGCACGTCGGGAGTCACACGAATAAAAATCTTCGCCGTATGAGAATCGGTGAGAAAAGCGGGATCGTTCTCCAGCTCCGTACGGCATTTTTTACAGATGATCCGCCCGTTCATAACATCGAGAAAGCCCTCTTTTTCCAGACTCCCTCCGCAGACACCGCAATGATCCAGTTCCGGCATAAATCCGCCCATCACCGCTGCCTTCAACTCATATGCCCCCTTGATCTGCGAGACGGGAATATGCTTGAGTCGATCCAAAGCATAGAGTGCATTGAGGGTCAGGGACAACAGCTCGCTGTCGGGCGTGTCCTCCAAGGAGAGATCGTTTGCCACGTCGCAGAGGTAAGCAGCAAGGGCAAGCCGTTCGATATCGTACCGCACCGATTCAAAGGAGTTGATGAAAAAGCTGTCCGCAATGTGGTAATACTTCTGCGCCTTCCGAAGAAGAAAGGTGCTGTAGGAAAAAAGCTGGGCGGAGGCGGAATGTCGGTTCTTTATGTTTCCTACTTATCAAATTTTGTTCTGCCATCGTAGCCCAACTCGTCAATATAAAATACCTTGAACGGGTCGGCAGTTTCCAGTATGTTAAAGGTGGCACTATCACCCCGGCCTGATGCTTCATAGCGAATCCCGTACCGCTGCATTTTTCTTGTCAGGCCTTGAAGTCGGAGGCCAAGCGGTCTTAGGAAGACAAGACCTGATAACAACTCCTTGGCTCACAGAACGACATGGCTACGATCCGACTTGTATGTTAAAGGTGGCACTATCACCCCGGCCTGATGCTTCATAGCGAATCCCGTACCGCTGCATTTTTCTTGTCAGGCCTTG
>JAZQUQ010000044.1:0-21000 GCA_045631365.1 Eubacteriales bacterium
CGCTCAGCTCGTAGCTGAGAACATCGCTAGCCAGCTTGAAAGAAGAATCGGCTTCCGCCGTGCAATGAAGCAGGCTATCAGCCGCACCATGCGTCTCGGCGCAAAGGGTATCAAGATTTCCGTATCCGGCCGTCTGGGCGGTGCAGAAATCGCTCGTACCGAGCACTATCATGAAGGTACTATTCCGCTCCAGACAATCAGAGCCGACATCGACTACGGTTTCTGGGAGGCTAACACCACATACGGTAAGATTGGTGTAAAGGTTTGGATCTACAAGGGAGAAGTTCTCTCCGAAGTAGCACGCACAAAGACAGGCGCAGACGTTGCAGCTGAAGAAAAGAAGAATCAGAGACGTGACGGCCGCGGTCAGAGACGTGACAGACGTGATGGCGATCGCCGTGACAACCGTAATTTCCAGAAGAGAGACGGTCAGAGACCCGATAACAGAGCTCCCAGAGCTCCCAGAAAGCCCCAGGAAGGAGGCGCTCACTGATGTTAAGCCCTAAGAGAGTAAAGTACAGAAGAGTTCAGAGAGGCCGCCTCACAGGTAAGGCTCTCCGCGGTAACAAGATCACCAACGGTCAGTACGGTCTCGTAGCTACTGAACCCGCATGGATCACCGCAAACCAGATCGAGGCAGCCCGTATCGCGATGACACGTTACATCCGTCGTGGCGGTCACGTTTGGATCAAGATTTTCCCTGATAAGCCCATTACAGAAAAGCCTGCTGAAACTCGAATGGGTTCCGGTAAGGGTTCTCCTGAATACTGGGTAGCCGTTGTTAAGCCGGGCAGAGTAATGTTCGAAATGGACGGCGTCGCAGAAGATGTAGCAAGAGAAGCTATGCGTCTTGCAATGCATAAGCTCCCCATTAAGTGCCGTTTTGCAACCAGGGAGCAACTTGAAAAAGAAGTGGAGGGATAAGCTGTGAAGGCATCAGAACTCAGAAACAAATCCGGGGAAGAGCTCGAAGCAATGTTAAAGGATCTCAAGACAGAGCTCTTTAATCTCCGCTTCCAGCACGCTATCAACCAGCTTGAAAATCCCCATAAGATTTCCGAAACAAAGAAAGATATCGCTCGTGTGATGACAATCATCGCAGAGAAGAAGGCGTAAGGGGGTAGACGATAATGGAAGAACGCGCTCTCAGAAAAACAAGAGTAGGTAGAGTTGTAAGCGATAAGATGGACAAGACCAACGTCGTTGCAATCTAAGACCATATCAAGCATCCCACCTACGGCAAGATCATCAGCCGTACAACAAAGATCTACGCTCATGACGAGGAAAACACCTGCGGCATCGGAGATACAGTAGAGCTTATGGAGACAAGACCTCTCTCCAAGACAAAGAGATGGAGACTTGTCAGAGTTATCGAAAAGGCAAAATAATGCTGTCGGGCCCATTGGTCCGTATACGTCAAAGTACGTATCATTTAATTAACAGGAGGACACAAACGTGATTCAGCAGCAGTCATTAATGAAGGTTGCCGACAACACAGGAGCAAAAGAGCTCATGTGCATTCGTGTTCTTGGCGGCACAGGCAGACGCTACGGTAACATAGGCGATGTTGTAGTATGTGCTGTTAAGAAGGCTGCACCCGGTGGTGTTGTCAAGAAAGGCGACGTTGTTAAAGCGGTAATCGTAAGAAGCGTAAAGGGTCTGCGCCGTGCGGACGGATCCTACATCAAGTTCGATGAAAACGCAGCGGTTATCATCAACGCAGATAAGAACCCCAAGGGAACCCGTATCTTTGGTCCTGTAGCGAGAGAGCTCAGAGAAAATGAATTCACAAAGATCCTGTCCCTTGCACCCGAAGTTCTGTAATTGGAGGTAGAGAAAGATGATTAAGAAGCTTCATGTAAAGAAGGGCGACAAAGTAATCGTTATCTCCGGTAACTCCAAGGGAACAATCGGCGAAGTAGTTGAAGTTTCCCCCAAGGAAGGTAAGGTTATTGTTTCCGGCGCTAACATTGTTAAGAAGCATGTTAAGCCGAGACCTCCCCAGGAACAGGGCGGTATTGTTGAAGTGGAAGGCGCTATGTACGCATCCAAGGTTCAGCTTTACTGCGAAAAGTGCAGCAAGCCCACAAGAGCTGCTCACAAGATCGATGGCGACAAGAAGATCCGCACATGCGCTAAGTGCGGTGCAGAACTTTAATTAGGAGGTAGGAAGAAATGGCAAGACTTGCAGAAATGTACAAGGCTGATGTTGCTCCTGCACTCATGAAGAAGTTCGAGTACAAGAGCGTTATGCAGATCCCCAAGATGGAAAAGATCGTTATCAACGTAGGTGCCGGCGAAGCAAAGGATAACTCCAAGGCTATCGACGCGATCATGGGTGACCTCGCTCTGATCACCGGTCAGAAGCCCGTTCCCACACTCGCTAAGAAGTCCGTTGCGAACTTCAAGCTCCGTCAGGGCATGAAGATCGGTGTTAAGGTTACACTCCGTGGTGAGAGAATGTACGAATTCATGGACAGACTGTTCAACTTCGCTCTCCCCAGAGTTCGTGACTTCAAGGGTATCAACCCCGATGCTTTCGACGGCCGCGGCAACTATGCTCTCGGTCTGAAGGAACAGCTCATATTCCCCGAAATCGAGTACGACAAGGTTGACAAGATCCGTGGTATGGACATCTGCTTCGTAACCACAGCTGCAACCGACGCTGAAGCTAAAGAGCTGCTGACCCTCATGGGCGCACCTTTCGCTAAGTAATAGAAAGAGGGACTAATATGGCAAAGAAGGCAATGATTTTAAAGCAGCAGAAGGCGCAGAAGTTCTCCACAAGAGAATACAACCGCTGCAAGACCTGCGGCAGACCTCACGCATACCTTCGCAAGTACGGCATCTGCCGTATCTGCTTCCGTGAACTCGCTTACAAGGGCGAAATTCCCGGCGTTAAAAAAGCTTCTTGGTAAGGCTTTTTAGGGAAAACTTTTTGCAAAAAGTTTTCCCTAAGACCCTTTCAAAAAACTTTAACATGATCTGAAATTCGGGCATACCGAGTTTTAAGATAAACAGGCTGAGGGGAGCCTGAAACATCCCTTCAAAATTATACGTCCATACCGCCAGAAACGAATTCGTTGATCAGCGGTAAGCGGTCGGACAAAGCTTTCGGTTCAAAAGACCAGAGAACTGTCCGGCAGCAAGAATTTTTACTTGCATGACAGGAGGAAAAGATTATGCAGATTTCAGACGTTATTGCAGATATGCTCACCCGCATCAGAAATGCGAATAACGCAAAGCACGAATCCGTTGACGTTCCCGCTTCCAACATGAAGAAGGCTATCGCAGATATTCTTCTCGCTGAAGGTTACATCAAGGGCGTGCAGATCATCGAGGACGGCAAGCAGGGTATCATCCGTATCACCCTGAAGTATGAAGCCGGCAAGCAGAAGGTTATTCACGGTCTCCGCAGAGTTTCCAAGCCCGGTCTCCGTATTTACTCCAACTGCGAAGATATGCCTAAGGTTATGAACGGCCTCGGCATTGCTATTGTTTCCACATCCAAGGGCATTATGACCGACAAGAAGGCAAGAAAAGAAAACGTCGGCGGCGAGATCCTCGCCTTTGTATGGTAAGGAAGGGGAGGTAAACAATGTCTAGAATTGGTAGAGCTCCGATCGCGGTTCCCGCTGGTGTTACCGTTACTGTAGGAGACGAAAATCTTATCACTGTTAAGGGTCCCAAGGGTACCCTCACATACACAGCTCCCGCAAAGATCACAGTTGCGATCGACGGTGCTGTTATTAACGTAACTCGTCCCGATGATGAAAACGAAACAAGAGCACTTCACGGTCTCACACGTACACTGGTAAGCAACATGGTTGAAGGTGTATCCAAGGGATTCGAAAAGAAGCTCGAAATCGTTGGTGTTGGTTACAGAGTAGCGAAGGAAGGCAAGAAGCTTGTTCTTAACCTTGGTCACTCTCACCCCATCTACTTCGAAGAAAATGAACTCGTTTCCTTCGACGTTCCCGATGCAAACACCATTATCGTAAAGAGCTATGACAAGCAGGTTTGCGGTCAGATTGCAGCGGAAATCCGCTCCAAGAGACCTCCGGAACCTTACCACGGCAAGGGTGTTAAGTACAGCACTGAACACATCCGCCGCAAGGCCGGAAAGACCGGTAAATAATGAAAGGAGACGTGTAAAATGGTTACTAAGAAGGATAAGAACGCTCAGCGTCTTAGAAGACATAAGAGAGTGCGTGCGAAGATTTCCGGTACACCCGAACGTCCCCGTCTCGCAGTTTACCGTTCCAATGCACACATTTATGCTCAGATTATCGATGACGTCAACGGTGTAACTCTCTGCTCTGCTTCCACAGTAGAAAAGGGATTCGAAGGCGTTGGCAGCAACAAGGAAGCTGCAAAGCTCGTTGGCAAGACAGTTGCTGAAAGAGCTGCAGCGAAGGGTATCGAAGCGGTAGTATTTGACCGCGGCGGTTATGTTTATCACGGACGTGTATCGGAGCTTGCAGCCGGTGCTCGTGAAGGCGGTCTGAAGTTCTAATTGCGGAACTGACCCGTTTTCAGAGTACACGTGGCAAGAAGGCCGGTTTGTACACTGTTTAATTACAAGACATTAAACATCATATGGCTCAGGCAACGTATCTGAGCAGGAGTCGGAAAGATGGAATGTTCCGGCTTCCGAAGAAAGGATTTAAATATGGCAAAGAGATTCAATCCCGAGGAGCTTGACCTCAAGGAAAAGCTCGTCGTAGTGAACCGTGTTTCCAAAACCGTTAAGGGTGGTCGTATCGCCCGCTTTGCAGCTCTTATGATCGTTGGCGACGAAAACGGTCATGTAGGCTACGGTCTTGGTAAGGCAGCTGAAGTTCCCGAAGCAATCCGCAAGGGAATTGAAGATGCTAAGAAGAACATGATTGAGGTTTCCCTCAAGGATGGCACAATCCCTCACGAGATTCAGGGCGAGTTCGGCGCAGGCCGCGTTCTCCTGAAGCCCGCTGCAAAGGGTACCGGTATTATCGCAGGTAAGACCGTTCGTGCCGTAGTAGAACTGGCAGGTATTAAGAATATTCGTTCCAAGTGCCTCCGTTCCAACAACCCCACAAACGTTGTTAAGGCAACATTTGAAGGTCTCAAGGCTCTTCGTACCGCTGAGCAGGTTGCTAAGACCCGCGGCATCAGCGTAGAGCAGGTAACTGAGTAAGGAGGTTATGAGAAATGGAAAAGATTAAGGTAACTCTTAAGAAGAGTCTCATAGCAGCCAAGCCCAACCAGAAGGCGACTGCAGCGTCCCTTGGCCTCCGCAAGATCGGTGACAGCATCGTTCACGAAGCCGGTGCCGCTATTGACGGTAAGGTTAGAGTTCTCGCTCACCTCGTATCCGTGGAGAAGGCTTAACGCCCTCCGAAAATAAACAAAAATAATTTAAGGAGGATTAACCATGAAGCTCCATGAACTTTCACCCGCACCCGGTTCCGTAAAGGAAGCATGGCGTAAGGGCCGTGGTCCCGGATCCGGTAACGGTAAGACAGCAGGTAAGGGACACAAGGGTCAGAACGCTCGCTCCGGCGGTGGTGTTCGTCCCGGCTTTGAAGGCGGTCAGCTGCCCCTTTACAGAAAGCTCCCCAAGAGAGGTTTCAAGAACAGATTTGCTGTAGAATATGCAATCGTTAACGTTGAAACTCTCAATAGATTCGAGGACGGTGAAACCGTAAATCTCGAAAAGCTCATTGCGGCAGGTATTGTTCGCAAGCCCCTCGACGGTCTGAAGGTACTCGGCAACGGCGAAATGACCAAAAAATTAACCGTTGAAGCAACAATCTTCTCTGCTACAGCAAAGGAAAAGATTGAAGCAGCGGGTGGAAAGACCGAGGTGGTATAAAGTGTTTCAGACTATTAGAAATGCATGGAATGTAGCAGATCTTAAGAAGAAACTCATTTACACCTTTTTCATCATTGTAATTTACAGAATCGGTACCGCAATTCCGATTCCCTACATGGACTCCAACGCACTCAGCATGTTTATGGCGGGAACATCCGGATCTATTTTCGGATATTTCAACCTGCTTTCCGGTAACGCATTCGGAAACGCAACTCTGTTTGCGCTTGGTATTCAGCCTTACATTACAGCGTCCATCGTTATGCAGCTCCTTACCATTGCCATTCCTTATCTGGAAAACCTCCAGAAGGAAGGCGAGGAAGGCAGAAAGAAGATCAATCAGATCACAAGATACGTAACTGTAGCACTGGGTCTCATCTCCGCGTTCGGTTACTATCAGCTGATGAAGGCGAACGGCATCATCACCAACAAGGGTGTATTTGCTGCAATCGTTATCATTCTTTCTTACTGCGCCGGTTCTTCTCTCGTAATGTGGCTGGGCGAAAAGATCAATGAAAACGGTATCGGTAACGGTATCTCCATCATCCTTTTTGCTAACATTATCGCTCGTCTCCCTGCCGACGTTGGCACACTTGTCAACTTCGTGACAGGTAAGGGTATTTATGCTGACGGAACAAAGATTCCTCAGTGGCTCGGCATCGTACTGGCTGTTGTTACAGTCGTATTCGTTGCAGCTATGGTGGTTTTCGTTGTATGGATGACACACAGCGAAAGAAAGATTCCGATTCAGTATGCTAAGAAGGTTGTAGGAAGAAAGATGTACGGCGGTCAGTCGTCCACTCTTCCCATCAAGGTTAACATGACCGGTGTTATGCCCATTATCTTCGCTAACTCCATTGTTACCATTCCTTCTACCATCAAGATGTTCGTAAACCCTGCTAAGGATTCCTTTGCAGACAAGTTCTTCAGCATCTTTGATACCACAAGCCTTCTCTATGCGATCCTCACCTTCGTGCTGATCATCGCATTTGCTTACTTCTACATTTCGATTTCTTTTAATCCTGTAGAAGTATCCAACAACCTTAAGGCAAACGGCGGTTCCATCCCCGGTATCCGTCCCGGTCGTCCCACTTCCGACTTTATCACTAAGATTCTGTCCCGTGTGACCTTCATCGGTGCGCTCTGCCTCGGCGTTATCGCAGTTGTGCCCCTGATCCTGAACCTCGTTACAAACGGTGCAATGGCTAGCCTTGCATTCGGTGGTTCTTCTCTGATCATCGTTGTTGGCGTTGTGCTTGAAACAATCCGCGAAATCGAAGCTCAGATGACCATGCGTCACTACAAGGGCTTCCTTGAAAACTAAGATTCAAGTTTCGCAAAACAAAGCTTTTTCGTTGATCTCCGGTGGAGGAAACTCTGCCGGAGATACAATGATTTATAGGGGAAATTCAGATTTTTCATGGTAATTCGGGAAGAAAACGGAAAAATTGGAATTTTCTGTAATTGTCAGGCGAGAAACGACTTAAAATGCCAAAATGGCAGATTGGAAATGATTATGGCAAGAAAAATCAACCTTATTTTACTTGGTGCTCCCGGTGCGGGCAAAGGTACACAGGCAGAAATCATTGCTGAAAAGTACAACATTCCCGCAATTTCCACAGGTGCCATCATCCGTGAAGAAATCGCATCCGGCAGTGAGCTGGGCCTTCGTGTAAAGAGCTACACCGATAAGGGTGAGCTGGTTCCCGATGCAGTTGTAATCGACATCATCAAGGGTCGTCTTGCAAAGGATGATTGTGTAAACGGCTTCATTCTGGATGGATTCCCCAGAACCGTTCCTCAGGCTGCTGCGCTTGACGAAATGGGCGTGGAAATCACCGACGTTATCTCCATTGAGGTAAAGGACGAAGATATCGTTGAAAGAATGGCAGGCCGCCGCGTTTGCAAGAAGTGCGGTGCAACCTATCACACCATGTTCAAGCCCTCCCCCAACGGCGAAAACTGCAAGTGCGGTGAAGCTCTCACCAGACGTGCGGATGACGAGCCTGCGGTTGTTCTGAGCCGTCTTGAGATCTACCACGAGCAGACTGAACCCCTGAAGGATTTCTACAATGCAAAGGGACTCCTCAAGATCGTGGAAGGCCAGGAAAAGCTGGAAGACACTACAGCCCTCACACAGAAGGCTCTGGAAGCGTAAGGACAAACGGAGAGAAACGGCGGACTTCGTCTGCCGAGAAGCTTTATCATGATTGTTGTAAAAACTCCCGATCAGATCAAAAAAATGAAGATTGCCGCAAGGATCACAGGCGAGGCGCTGCTGGTTGCCCGCGATATGATCCGTGAGGGCGTCACAACCAAGCAGATTGACGATAAAATCCGTCAGTATATCGAGAAGTGCGGCGCAAAGCCTTCCTTCCTTGGATACGGCGGCTTCCCCGGCTCTGCTTGTATATCGATCAATAACGAGGTTATCCATGGGATTCCTTCCTCCAATCGCGTACTGCAGGAGGGTGATATCGTCAAGGTTGATGTGGGTGCGTTCATCCACGGCTACAACGGAGACAGCGCCAACACCTTTGCGGTAGGCAAGGTTTCCGACGAGGCCATGAAGCTCATTGAGGTGACCAAGAAGTCTTTCTTCCTCGGTGCGGAGGCTGCGGGCAAGGAGAACGCCAGAATCGGCGATATCGGTGCCGCAATCGATGCGTATATCCGTGAAAACGGGTTCTCCGTTGTGAAGAAGTACGTTGGTCACGGTATCGGAACGGATCTGCATGAGGATCCCAACGTACCCAACTTCGGAACGGCAGGACGTGGGGCAAGAATCTGCAAGGGTATGACGCTTGCCATCGAACCGATGGTAAACGTGGGAACCCATGAGGTTCTTGAGAGACCCGACAAGTGGACCGTTGTTACAAAAGACGGCTCCCTTTCCGCCCACTATGAGCACACCGTTGCCATTACCGCTGACGGCGTGGAAATTCTTACATTGATCAATGAATAACGTAACAGAACTGAAGGTCGGTTCTCTGGTTCGATCCCGATGCGGCAGAGACAGGAAAAGGGTGTTTCTTGTGGTGAAAATCGATGAAAAAGACCCTGTTTCTCCCGTTTTTGTAGCGGACGGAAAGCTCAGAAAGATCGACAAACCCAAGAGAAAAAACGCAATTCATCTGCTTCCCGTGGGTGAGATTTCGGACATTGAGAAAAGTGCATTAAAAGACAATATTTCGGACGAAAAAATTGCGCAAATCGTAGAAATGTACGATTTGAGATGTAAAGATTGACATACTCACTTGACATTTTAAAGGAAATGTTCTATAATAGTAAGACGGTGTGTCATCACCGAATCATTGCACGAGTAGGGAGGGACTACATGCCTAAGGATGATGTAATTGAGTTCGAGGGTACCGTCGTTGAGGCGCTGCCGAATGCGACATTTAAGGTCAAGCTGCCGAATGATATGATCGTGACAGCGCATATCTCGGGCAAGCTTAGGATGAATTATATTAAAATTCTTCCCGGTGACAAGGTAACAGTCGAAGTGTCGATTTATGACCCGTCCAAAGGGAGAATTACATGGCGCACTAAAAACTGAAGCATACTCAGTACAATAGAGAAAGGTGGTAAAATACTGTGAAAGTAAAACCTTCCGTAAAGAAGATCTGCGATAAGTGCAAGATTATCAAGCGTCACGGCAACGTGATGGTTATCTGTGAAAATCCCAAGCACAAGCAGAGACAGGGTTAATTTTAACGAGAGGAGAGAGAAAGAATGGCTCGTATTTCAGGTGTTGATATCCCGAATGCTAAGCGTATTGAAGCTGCACTGACCTACATCTACGGCATCGGCTTCAAGAGCTCCCGTGATATCCTTGCTAAGACAGGCATCAATCCCGATACCCGCGCTAAGGACCTCACTGAGGACGATATCGCAAAGCTCCGTGACGAGATCGAACACAACTACACTGTAGAAGGTGAACTTCGCCGTGAAGTTGCGCTTAACATTAAGCGTCTCGTAGAAATCAACTGCTACCGCGGCATCAGACACAGAAAAGGTCTTCCCGTTCGCGGCCAGCGCACAAAGACAAACGCGAGAACCAGAAAGGGTCCCGCAAAGACAATCGCTAACAAGAAGAAGTAATTAAAGGAGTGAGAGGATTCAATGGCTAAAGTAGCAAAGAAGGTCATCAAGAAGCGTAAGGACCGGAAGAATATTGAAAAGGGTCACGCTCACATCCGCTCGACCTTCAATAACACAATCATCACTATTACAGACGTAACAGGAAACGCAGTTGCATGGGCTTCCTCCGGCGGAATGGGCTTCAAGGGTTCCAGAAAGAACACACCTTACGCAGCTCAGACAGCAGCAGAAGCAGCAGCAAAGGGCGCTATGGAACACGGCATGAAGACCGTAGAGGTTTATGTTAAGGGTCCCGGTAACGGACGCGAAGCTGCAATTCGTGCACTTCAGACAGCAGGTCTTGACATTACCCTCATCAAGGACGTAACACCCATTCCTCACAACGGATGCCGTCCCCCCAAGCGCAGAAGAGTATAATTATCAAGGAGGAGAAAAGTTATGGCAAGATACACAGGTCCTTCCTGCAAGCTTTGCCGCAGAGAAGGTAAAAAGCTTTTCCTCAAGGGTGACCGCTGCCTCACAGACAAGTGTGCAGTTGCTCGCAGAACAACAGCCCCCGGTCAGCATGGCGCAGGCCGTAAGAACCTGAAGGAATACGGTCTCCAGCTCAGAGAAAAGCAGTCCGCACGCCGCTACTACGGTGTTCAGGAAAAGCAGTTCGAAGCATACTACGAAAAGGCAGATAAGAGAGAAGGCGTAACAGGTGAAAACCTCCTGTCTATTCTCGAAACCCGTTTCGACAACATCGTATACAGAATGGGTCTTGCAGCTAGCCGTAAGGAAGCTCGTCAGCTCGTTCGTCACGCACATTTCACACTCAACGGCAAGAAGGCAGATATTCCCTCTATCATTTGTAAGGTTGGCGACGTGATCGCAGTTAAGGACGGCTCCAAGTCTTCCGAAAAGATCAAGGCGCTTGCAGAACAGATGGGCACAGCTGTAATCCCTCAGTGGCTTGAAGCTGACCGTGAAAACCTTTCTGCTAAGGTTATCGCACTTCCCAAGAGAGAAGACATCGACTTCCCGTTCGAAGAACAGCTTATCGTCGAACTTTATTCCAAGTAATAACCTGTCTGGGGTACTTTCGGATTTACAAATCGGCCGGATTACCTTGGGCAGAGGTTATGATTGGTTGGTATTCCAAAACAAAGTGCTCGGACTATGGATTTTGCAAAAATCAATAGTATTCCCGCCGCCCTTTATGAGGGAGGCAAATATGTGGGTTTGCAAAAATATCAGACGGAGGGTTATTAAATGATTGAAATAGAGAAGCCGAATATTGCGACAATAAATCTGAGTGAAGATGGCAAAAACGGAAAGTTCATAGTTGAACCTCTGGAAAGAGGCTATGGCATTACCCTTGGTAACTCCCTGCGTAGAGTTCTGCTCAGTTCTCTTCCCGGTGTTGCAGTTTCCAGCATCAAGATCGACGGTGTACTTCATGAGATTTCCACCATTCCCGGTGTAAAGGAAGACGTTACCGAGATCGTGCTGAACGTAAAGGGTATTACCGCAAAGCTGCACTGCGACGGTCCTAAGACTGTGATCATCGAAATGAACGGTGCTTGCACTGTGAAGGCCGGTGACATCAAGCAGGACTCCGATATCGAGATTCTGAATCCCGAACATCATATTGCTACTGTTAGTGAAAATGCTCGTTTCTACATGGAACTGACATTTGATCACGGCAGAGGCTACGTTTCTCAGGAAAAGAACAAGCAGCTTTACTATCAGAACAACCAGGGCATGGCTCCCGCAGTTGGCACTATTTTCACTGATTCGATTTACACTCCGGTATACAACGTGAATTATACAGTTGAAAACACACGCGTTGGCAGCAGCACAGATTATGACAAGCTGACCATTGAAGTGCTTACAAACGGTGTAATTCTCGCAAAAGAAGCGATTTCTCTCGGCGCCAAGGTACTCAACGATCATCTCAACTTGTTCGTAGATTTGTCGGACGAGGCTAAGAACACCGAAACTATGGTTGAACGCGAAGAGACGATTAAAGAGAAAGTCTTGGAGATGACCATTGAGGAGCTTGACATGTCGGTACGTTCCTTCAACTGCTTGAAGAGAGCCGGCATTGATACGGTTGAAGATCTTATTAACCGCACCGAGGAAGAAATGATGAAGGTCAGAAACCTCGGTAAGAAGTCGCTCGAAGAAGTTATCCAGAAACTTCACTCTCTCGGCCTTGACCTCAAGCGTGAGGAAGAGTAATCCGCGAAACAGATTATCTGTTTACACAGATTATCGCCTTGCATTGAGCGTACAAAGGCTCCAAAATGAGAGAATAAACACAACAACATCAAATTATCGATAAAACTTTTGCAAAAGGAGGACATGGGATATGCCCGGAACCAGAAAGCTCGGCAGAACAACCGCGCACAGAAATGCTATGCTTCGCGGTATGGTTACTTACCTTCTCGAAAACGGTAAGATTGAAACCACCCTCACACGTGCTAAGGAAGTTCGCGCCGTTGCCGAGAAGATGATTACCCTTGGCAAAAAGAACACACTTGCAACTCGCCGTCAGGCTCTTGCATACATCACCAAGGAAGACGTAGTTAAGAAGGTATTTGACGAAATCGCTCCCAAGTATGCGAACAGAAACGGTGGTTACACACAGATCTACAAGCTCGGACCGAGACGCGGTGACGCTGCTGAAATGGCACTCATCAAGCTCGTTGAAGAAGAAGAAAAGACTGTTAGCGAGTAATCTCTTTCAATAACCGAATGAGCCTTGCGCTTCCTTCGGTGAATTAAAGAATTGTCAAATGAGAGACCCTGTCAAACACGACGGGGTCTCTTTTTTGCGTTACATTTTTGCTTTACAAAGGAAAAAGCGAAATCACCGCAGCCTTGTAAGGAGTGGGATTTCGCTTTTTTTAACTATTTTGTTGATTAGAAAGATGGAGCGTGGAGGTGCCAAAAGCATATGAAAGTCATTTTCAAAAGTTTTTGAAAGGTGGGGGGCTTGGGGGGCGGAAAAGCTTTTTGCAAAAAGTTTTCCGCCCCCCATAAAATAATATTCAGTTCTCACGGAGCGACGCCGTAGATTTTGACGTAGCCTGCGGTTGTGCTGTCTGCCCATGTGTCGTAGGGGCAGACGAAACGGTCACCGACGGACATTGCTATGTGAACGCCGCTTGCCATGCCCGCGAAGCCTGTGCCGCCGCAGGTACCGATCTGATCGCCCTTGTTTACGACATCGCCAACCTTTACGTCGCAGGAGCCCATGTTATAGTACCATGTTTTCAGCCCCAGACCATGATCGATGA
The DNA here is from genome assembly GCA_045631365.1 of Eubacteriales bacterium. Classification (GTDB taxonomy): domain Bacteria; phylum Bacillota; class Clostridia; order Oscillospirales; family CAG-272; genus UMGS1696. The sequence continues at coordinate 13,243 of JAZQUQ010000044.1, forward strand.
CAACGATGTTTCCTGTGTAATCGAGATTACCGGAGAATACTACCTGACCGGCGTTGCATGCGTAGACGGGAGAACCTGCCATTGCACTGTAATCGACGCCGTTGTTGCGGTAGGTGTTGTTTTCGTCGTTATTGATGATCACCTCTCGTCCGAAGCCGCGGAGGAGTCCTGTGGTATCGGAGGGGCCTTCAAGGAATGCACCCTCGAAATATCTCTTGTTAACGGAGGAAGCCATGATATCGGCAGAGACGGTGCGGAATTCTTCCACGGTAGCCGTTGTGCGGTACTTGTTCAGCACGGAGTTGTCGATGAACACGTGGGAGGTGCCGAAGGTCTTGTCCTCTACGTTAAGACTTGTTACCTGAGAGCTGCCGCCGTATGTAAAGGTGAGCTGGTAAATTCCCGCTTCTGTGGTGTAATCGATGGGAAGAAGGGCAACTGCGTAATTTCCGTCCTTGTAGAACTTGGGTGTCGCGCCGCCGGGGATGTTGCTGGAGAATCCGATTTTGTCGGTGTTCGTTACGTTCTTTGCCGTAATAGCGATGAATCCGCCCTTGGTTACGGATTCCATACCCAGGTAGAATTCGGCGGGAGCGGTTACAAGGGAGCGGAACTGATAGATTATCTCGCCGCGGAAGGTTCGGGAGGAGTCTTCATACCAGCGTGCCAAAACGTCTACGGTGAGATTGGTGTTGGAGTTGAAGGTGATGTTGCCTAACTTGTCGTAGAAATCGTCAAAAATCACGTTGCCTGTTTCGTCTGTGATCGTTACGTTGAAATAGTCGGGTTCAACGTCGAAGCTGAGGGCGAAGGCACTGTCCAGTTCGTACTGCTCCGCTGTTTGGTAGACGACCTCGGCGGTATCGGCATCCAGGTATTCGCCTGTGTAGTTCTTGTACTGCCACACAGCGGCATCGGGGAATGCGGTGAACTCTCCCCCAATGGTCAGAACGGGAAGCGCCGCAGTTTCGTAGAGGCTTTCTGCATAAGCGGTGGTGATGAACTGCTTGGCATCCGCTTCTGCGATGTGATACACCTTGCCGTCGTTTGCTACGTAGTAGTTGGTGGTGGGGTCCACAGAGAAGTAGTAGAGATAATCTTCGTTTTTCGCTGTGGTGGAAAGGCTTACCTTAAAGCATTTCTCTGTGGTGAGAGAATCGGGGAGAGAGGAAATCTGTGTGGCTCTCTTGTTCATTTCTGTAAAGAAGCGGATCAGACGGGATGCCTCGTCGTTTTCCTCTTCCTTGGTGAATTCGTAATGCTTTTCATTCAGGTCGTCAATGGAGATCTTGACGGCGGTTTTCGCATCAACGGGTGCGTTCTGTGTCTGCTTGTAGCTGGAATAAGCCACGGCAGAGGGAACCAGACAGAGGACGATCAATGCGATCAAAATAATTTTATTTTTCACGGTACAATCGATACCTTTCTTTATAATCCGGGTTCAGATGAATTTTGTTCCTTGTGATATCATCATTATACATAAAATATCCGTAAAAATCAAGAGGGATGTGCGATTTGGGTGAAGCAAACGCAGATAATTTCTTGTTTGCGTGGGAAATATTATGCTTCGATCCGTTCGGCGCGGACACACTTTTTTGTTTTGGGGTCTACCTCAAAGAAGGCTCCTGTGAGCTTCACATCGCCGTGTGCGGGGTTGAATTTGACGGGGATACGTTCGGTAAACTTGCGGATAATATCCTCCGTACGGACGCCGAGAACGCCGTTGTGAGAGCCGCACATGCCAAGGTCGGTGATGTACCCCGTTCCGCCGGGAAGAATTTGAGCATCCGCGGTCTGAACGTGGGTGTGGGTGCCGAACACAACGGAAATCTGACCATCGAAATACCGTGCGAGGCAGATTTTTTCGCTGGTGGCTTCTGCGTGAAAGTCGCAGATTGCAATATCGTATTTTCCCTCTTCCACGGAGAGAATCCGCTTGGCACAGTCGATGGGGGGCGTCATTGCCTCCATGTAGACTGTTCCGATCAGGTTCATCACAAGGATGCGGTACCCTTTTGCTTCTACAATGGTGCAGCCAAGCCCGGGTGCCACGGGGGGATAGTTGGCGGGACGGATGGCATAACCGCCGTCATCCAGCATGTCGTAGATTTCGCGCCACTTGAAGGTGTGGTTGCCCCCTGTGATCACGTCCGCTCCGCTTTGGTAGATGGATTCCGCAGAGCTGAGGGTCATGCCGTTTCCTTCTGCGGAGTTTTCGCCGTTTACGATGACGAGGTCTGCTCCGTATTGAGCCTTCAGCTTCCGCAGTCTTCCGCCTGAGGCAAGATAGTCCGTGCCGTCTTTGCCCACAACGTCGCCGATACAAAGTATTTTAATCATAATTTTCTGTCTGTCTCCGATATTTCCTGAATTGATCAAATGAAGAAGACTCGTGACGGTGCGGAGGGGTTCCGCGCATTCACGAGTCGATGGATGCAAAGAACAAAGGCGGCAGAATTGTATGGAGAAAAAAACTCAGCCGCCGCGGCAGGACAACGTACACGTGCCCGAGACCGTGGATCAATAGGTGATTCCGCGTCTCCGTCTGTTGTAGTCGCTCTTGGGGTTGACGATTTCACGCCAGTCCAGATCCCCATGATCCAGTGCGCAGATCAGAACCTCTGCCGTTGCTATGTTGGTGGCTACGGGAACGTTATGAACATCGCACATTCTCAAAAGATTGGACTCGTTTTCATCCACAGCGTGATTGGGAGTTGTACTGCGGAAGAAGAGAAGAATGTCAACCTCATTGTAGGAAATTCGGGAGGCAATCTGTTGTTCTCCGCCGTGGGAACCGGGCAGGAGCTTCTCAATTTCAAGTCCTGTGGCTTCCTGGACATACTTGCCCGTTACGTTGGTGGCACAAATGTTGTGCTTGGATAAAATACCGCAGTAGGCGATACAAAACTGGGTCATCAATTCTTTTTTGGTGTCGTCAGCAATCAGTGCAATATCCATATAGTTTCGTTTCCTTTCATAATACTGTATATAATTATTAACCGAGCTGTAGTCTGTTATAGAATTCGGGAACGCTTTTTGGCGTACCGTCTCATCCCTTCAAACAGGGGAACCTGAATCCCCGAAAGACGTTCGGCAATGTTCCGATACGCTGTCTTGGAGATGCATTTCTTATCGGGCGGGAGACCGTTTTCCTGACGGAGAACAAGTCGTTTGTCGTAGGGCACGATTCCCACACAACGGAGGGTGCTTCGGTCGATCATCTCGATCAGCCCCGCGCGCTGCCCTTTGACCGCAGAGTCGGCATCAAAGCTGCACACAACAAGCCGCTGATTGGTTAACCCTATCTTTTCCATCTGAAATGCGGTATATTCAGCCGCACGGATGGATGTTTTGCTTTGTTCAGCCGTGATCAGCACGGTGGAAATCTCGTCGGTCAACCCGACAGCACAGGTTACACCGCCGCCGCTTGACGTGTCGATGATTACGATATCGCTGGGGACACGCTCCATCAACGTCTTTACCGCCCTACCTGCTTGCTCGGCGAGAGAATGGCCTGTTTTTTCCATAACCTCCGCATCCTGAAAAAGATGGGGGGCGGCACAGAAGGCAAGATCGGGATAATTCTCAAAGGGGCGGGTCACCACATCGGCAGCATCCACACGGGAGAGAATGATATCCCCCAGATTGTAGAGCGTCGAGGTTTCGTTTCCGCACATGAGATCAAGGCTTCGTGAGGCACCGTCACAGTCGATCAGAAGGACACTTTTGCCCATCTCCGAAAACGCGAGGGCAAGACCCAACGCAGTTGTGCTTTTTCCTACGCCGCCTTTTGCAGACGCGATCAGTATTTTATCGTTTTTGCTCATAAAACCTATGTCTGCTAAAAAAGCGTCCTCTCTGCCTCTCCGATTCCTATCAAAAAATAAGGTACACGATAATTATACCACTAAGCTGTGTACATTGTCAATAGTTCGCGGAGATATTTTTGTATGTCTTTGGTAAAAGAACACCAAAACGGCAGAGAGGACGGGAGAAAAAACAGATGATTTTCCAAAAAAGGGGTCAGCGGTTGGTTTTCTCTTTTTCCGTATTCCAGCGTACCAAACCTGCCTGACCCTCGGGAGTAACGGGACGGAGCCACTTGGTGCTTCTGAAATGGCGGATACACAGGAGGGATTTTACGCCGTCGTCAAAGATGTACATGGCGGCAAACACCATGGGGAAGGGGAGTTTCAGCAGGAGTGCCGCGATCAGGGTGGTAGGGAGCCCGATTCCCCACAACCCAAGGAGATCGTAGAACACGCCGGTGGAGGCATCTCCTCCGGAACGGTAGATTCCGACGATCATGGTATAGGGGATGTTTCGAAGGGGGAGCTCAAGGGCATAGACCATGAGAAGGATCTGTGCCATGGAGAGAACGGAGGGGGAGATATTGCCGCTCAGGTTGAAAATACCCACAAGAGGAGCGCGGAACAGCACGATGACCCAGCCCACAACGGCACCGAGAACGGGGATCAGCACCGCAAACCGACGAGCATCCTGCCACGCACGATCGATTTTTCCCACACCTACGGATTTACCCACCATAATGCAGCAGGCGTTGCAAAGTCCTACGAAAAAGGCGAAGGCGATGCTTTCAAAGGTACGGATGATGGTTACCGCCTCGTAATTCTCATGCCCAAAGGCGCCGAAAATGGCGTTGTAGCAGAAGGTTCCGAGTCCCCACATGGATTCGTTTAACATAACGGGGAACGCCTTCTTGAAGAAGGTGACGATTCCGTCTTTGGTGAAGCAGAAAAGCTCCTTCAGCGGGGCGTGGAGGATATTTCCCTTCCGCAGGGAGAAAAGGAGGAGCAGAATAGCACCTGTCCAGGAGGAAACAACCGTAGCGAGAGCGGCACCGCGGATGCCAAGCCCTCCCCAGCCGAAGCCGCCGAAGATTAAGAAGTAGTTCAGCAGCGCATTTTCCACGGTGGTGATCAGAGCCACGTACATGGGCAGCCTCACCTGTGCGGTACTGCGGAGAACCGCACTCCATACTGCGTTGATGACTACCGCAAAGTAGGAGAAGCCCGCAATCCTGAGGTACGATACCCCTTCTGCAATGACCGATTCTTCTTTGCCGAAAATCCGCATGACGGCGTGAGGAAAGAGGCATGCTGCCCCCATAAACACAGCACCCAGCACCAGTCCCGATGCAATGGCGATGCCTGCCGTGCGATGGATGCCTTTTCGGTCATCCACGCCGAAATACTGGGAGATAAAAATAGCGGCTCCCGAGCAGACGCCGAACAGGAAAATGTTCAGAAGCCAGCTCCATTGTCCCGCCATGCCCGCTGCGGCAAGGGAGATATCCCCCAGCTTGCTGACCATGAGGGTGTCCACGAGAGCGAAAGAACTGGTGAGCATGTTCTGGAACGCAATGGGGAGGGCAAGTGCCAGCGTGATCTTCCAGAAACATCGGTCACCGAAATAGTTTGACAGTTTCAACGATAGGTCTCCTTTGATTTACAAAATATGTCGAAATCTAATATATCATATTCCATGCATACCGTCAAGACTTTTGACGGTTCTTCGGGAAAAAGGGGGCTTTTTCAAGTCTGATTTTCAAATTTGCTTTACAAAACAAGCGCTCCCATTTTTTAAAAGCTTAAGAACAATAGATCAGCTGCGAAATTTCTTTTTAAGATTTTTGAAAGGGGGGGGGGGTGGGGGATATTGAGCTTTGCCCAATAGACTGAACTTGTTCAGTCAGGGGAGGGAGAAAAACTTTTGCAAAAGTTTTTCTCCCTCCCCTGCAAAGTATTAAAGTTCCTCAAGCACCGCGCGGCTTGCTCCGTGTTCTGCGGTCAGGCGGTATGCCTTGCCTCGGATGTGGATTTTGCCGACGGTGATCTTGTTCCAGCCTTTGGGAAGAACGATGTTTTCGCCGAACCATTCGTCGATGTCGCCGTCAACCGCACCCTTCCACGGACACATCTTGGTCAGACCCATAATAAGTCCCGAAAGGAGGCTTCCTCTTGCCGTAATGAAGTTGGTCGCCAAGGGACGGACGGGATCGATGCGGTCGGCGGGATTTTCGATGCTCCATTCGGTGCTGGAATGGAAAGGCTCACAGAAGAAGGTTAGATTCGCCTTCTCGTAGAACTTCAGCGAGGTCTCACGGTCGCCGCACCATGCGGGATAAACCCCAAGGAAGCCCGACAGCATGGGATAACGGCAGTATTCGTACATGCCGTGGGTGATGAAGTATTTCATGGTGGTGATCATGTACTCGTCTTCGTAGCCGTAGGGGAAATAGGACATGACGGAGGTCACGTGCTGTTCGTCCTGCTCGGGCATTCCCTCAAACTGCTCCATGACGCCGTCCTCACGGATGGGGAGGAACATCTTGTCCGCAATTTCCAGCCACTTGTCCCGTTTGCCGAGACCGAACATTTCCGAATAAGCGGAGGCGGAACGGAGAACCTTTGCCGCCATGAGATTGCTGTAGGAGTCGTTGTTTACGTCGTCGTTTTCTTCGTCGATGCCCGTGATGTGGAGGATTTCGTAGCCGCGATCCGTCTTTTCCACACGGCTTTCGATCCATTCCGCAACCCCGCGCATGACGGGCCATACCCGTTCACGGATGTATCCGTCGTCTCCCGATACTCTCGCATAGCCGTCGAATGCCAGCGCAACGTCCAGGTTCACGTGATGTTCCCCTGCCTGGGATGCCCACGGAACCGTCACCTCGTCTCCCGTTGCACCGGACTGCCACGGGAACTGGATTCCCATGTATCCGTTGATTCGTGCGTTGTGTTCCGCCGCATCGATTCTGCGGAAGCGGTAGTCTAACATGGAACGGGCAACCTTGGGAGCGCAGAACAGGGGTGCCATGAACATAAAGCTTTCCGTATCCCAGAAGAAGTGTCCCTCGTAGGCGTTGGGATGGCTGAGCCCATAGGGTGCCACCGAGGTGGGGGAGAATTCGGAGGCGGAAGACATGAGATAGAAGAAGGATGCATCAATGGCGTCCTGCCACTCGTCCCCTGCCCCGTCGATGGTGATGCGGCTTTCCCACAGCTTTGCCCAGGCATCGCGGTTCATGCTGCGGAGGCGGTCGATGCCCTGCCACGTGGCAAGCTGAACCATACGCTGAGCCTGATTGTGAGGCTCGCTGTGCAGGACGGAGGGAACGAAGGAGGTGATGATCTGCATTTCCGTGCCGTTTTCGGTGGCGGTGACCATGGCGCGGCCGTTGAGAGAGCCTTTTTCGGGATCGCACTGAACGCGGTTGGCTTCGTCCACGCCGTAGAATTTGTAGGCAATGCCCGCGGAGGTGGTGCGGTCGTAAGAATACCACAGTCCCTTGCCGTCCTTGCCCTCGGTTCCACCGAAGAATTTGGTGTCGGAGAGGGTGTAGCGATGCTCGTCACGAACGTCGTAGGTCAGATTGACCGCCACGGGAAGGTTCTTCCCCGTAAACTTGAAATGGGCAATCAGCAGAGTGGGCGACGTGCGGGAGCAGTAAACGGTGTGTTCCAGGGTGACTTCCCCCAGCTTTGCCTCGGTGGTGAACTCGCCGTTTGCGAAATCGTAGGACTGAGAGAGAATCTCGGGTTCCACAGCGGCTCCGTCTACCTCAAAGGTAAGCTGAGGGGTGGGCAGAATCGCCAAAGCCTCTACTTCGGGACCTTCCCGAAGGGTGGTAAAGCCCGCCATCAAGCCGATGGCGTTGGCAAACGGATTCTTTCCGAAACGGAAGCCGATCACGCCGTTTGAAACATAAGCATCGGGTGCGTACTTCCCCCAGTA
>JAZQUQ010000045.1:0-4237 GCA_045631365.1 Eubacteriales bacterium
ACTGCCGCTCCCGAGACTGCCGCTCCCGAGACCACAGCTCCCACGGATACCGATTCCGATGAACTCCCTATGGCTCTGCTTGCCGGTGCTGCTGTAGTTGTTGTAATCGCTGTTGTGGGCGTCATTTTGACAACCGTAAAGAAAAAGAAGAAGTAATTCCCCAATTATATAAACGCAGCTCCTCCCTGTCCGCTTTCTTTTCTTGGCATAGGGAGGAGCTTTTGTTTCCATCATCTTCAACAAAAATACCCAAAATATCTGTTCAACTTCACGAAAGAAAAATCCATCCCCCTTATTGAAAAAATAGTTTCATTGTGGTAAAATGAAATAGAACAGTAATTGTACAAACGTCTTTACAAATAGTTTATTTTGGAGAATATTATGAAAAAGCTCTTTTTCCTTCTTCTCTCCGCACTCATGCTTGCAGGCACCGCTGCTGCGGCAATTCCCGCATCCGCACATTTCTGGGAGGAAAACACAAACTACATCATCCTCGGTGAAATGCCCGAAGCAAATTATCCCGCCTCCACAACCAAGTGGCCCGAATGCACCTCCGGCCAGCTTCTCAAGGGAACCGTGTTCACAAGCATTACCCCCACCGGTGTTCAGTGCAAGGATGACTTTGTTGCTCAGAACATGTTTGACGGAAACCCCGAAACCCATTACCAGGGTCCTCAAGGCACAGACCTTGACTCCTTTGCAGGTCTGATTCTCGATCAGGCGTATGAACTGACCGAAGTCCGTGTCTCTCCCAACCCCACGCTGGACTCCGGCTCACTCTTCAACTTCACTCTGCAAGGCTCTAACGACGGTAAACACTGGGTAACCGTTGTCTCCATGTTTCAAGATGCCAACAGCCCCGATTACCACATTTATTCCCCTCAGTCCATCACCGACCAGCGATATATTGTTGCAGGTTATACCGCAAGAACCGACGAAAGTATTCACTGGAAGGGCGAAGGATCCTACAGTATGTACCGTGTCTGCAGCAGTATCGTCGGCGAGCTTGAGCTGTACGGTAATCCCGCACCCGCAACCGTCCTTGACGATGAAACTTTCTCTTCCATGAAGGTTAACACCATCAATCACTTCGGCGGACATATTGTCGAAAGAACAAATGCAACCATAGTCTCCACCGACGGCTCCCTTACCGGTACCATTATCGGTTCCGGCGGCTGCTGGAACAAGGCTCTTTACGAAAAGGCATTCGACGGCAGCAGCAGAACCTACTTTGACCCCTCTATCGAGGGCTTCGATGCATGGGTTGGTCTTAAGCTGGATGAACCTCACCGTCTGACCGAAGCAAGAGTCATGAATAAGAGAGGAAGTCAGGTAGACATCGAGCTTTCCGTTATACAGGGCTCCATGGACGGCAGAACCTGGGTTACTCTGCATCAGTTTTCAAAAGCGGACATTCCCTCCAAGCAGTCCTATGTTTCCGCCGAAATCACCGACCCCAACGGTTATCTCTATTTCCGTTATATGTCCGGCCGTACCACAATGATGGGCGGTATTGCAGAATTTGTTATTTTCGGTGAACCCGCACCTGCTGCCGAAGTGGAACCCGCACCCATCCTCGTTGCAACACACGATAAGTTCATCGGCCAATTCGATATTACCGAAAACAGAAATGTTGTTACCGACAATGCGATCCGCGGTACAATTATCGGCTACAGCTACGGTTGGGACGGTGTATCTCGCGGTTACGAAAAGGGCTTCGACAACGACTTCTCCACTTTCTACGGTGAAATTCCCCGTTGTATCGGTTATGAACACTGGGTTGGTCTGATGCCCGACGAACCCACCGTTCTCGGCACAGTCAGAATTTATAAGGATCATATGCTGACAACCCACTATATTCAGGGTTCCAATGACGGTGAAAACTGGGTTGACCTGATCTCCTTTAACTCCTGGATCGACGAAAAGGACGCGGAAGGCTGGTACACCAAGACCGCAACCGATACCACCGCATACAAATATTTCCGTTTTATCAATGATGCCGAAACCGAAATGAGCGCAACCGAAATCCGTATGTATGCAGCGGGAACAACCCCCGGAGCCCCTGCTCCCGAGACTGCTGCTCCCGAGACTGCTGCTCCCGAGACCGCTGCCCCCGAGACCGCTGCTCCCGAAACTGCGGCTCCTGCGACCGAAGCTCCTGCTGACACCGATTCTTCCGCATCCTCCACTCCCGTGATCATCGGCGTGGCTGCGGCTGTTGTCGTAGTAATTATCGGCATCGCTGCAGTTGTTGCAAAGAAGAAAAAGTAAGCCCGAAACCGAATAACTCCAAATCCTCTCTGTGATCGTTTGTCTCAGAGAGGATTTTTATACAAACGAATTTTGTAATCAATTTAACCAAAACAAAACGGAATATCTGTACAAATCCCCCAAACATAAAAACTATTTCCATATTCTATTGCAAAAACTGCCCAACCGTGGTAAACTATAGCAAAATTATGTCCCCTGCAAAATTCAAATTCGGAGGAAAGCATGAAAAAATTATTTTCCTTATTTTTAGCGGCGCTGACCGCTGCAGGCGTTGCTGCTACCGGTACTGCCGCTGCAGCATCCGTTCAGGCAGAAGAAAGCCTGACGTGGACCGAAGGCGTTGACTACCTCGTACACGGTGAAATGGATAACCCCAACTACCCCGCATCCACATCCACGGGACTGCCCGAGGTTACCACCGGTCAGCTGCTCAAGGGTACTGTCATCTCCAGCACAAATACGCTTCAGTTCACAGAGGATCTGCCCATGTCCATTTGCGACGGTGATGCCACCACATCATATGACATTATTCCCGGCGAATGGATCGGTATTATTTTCGATCAGGCTTATCAGCTGACCGAAGTCCGTGCCGTGCCCAACCCCAATCTCACCGCTGAAGAGTTGGGCGGCTTCCATCTGCAGGGTTCCAATGACGGCAGATCCTGGGTCACAATTCTCTGTCTGGGTCAGGTTGCTCACGGACCCGACTACCACATTCTCACGCCCCAGCCCGTCACCGATCAAAGATATATCGATGCCGGCTACAACAAAAGAACAGACGAAAGTATTCACTGGTACGATAACGGCGGTTCCTATCAGTACTATCGCATGACAGACAACGTAATCGCAGACGTGGAATTCTACGGTAATCCCGCACCTGCAACAGAGCTGAACCGCGATATCGTTTCTATCCGCGGAATCTGTACATACAACTACTTCGACAACAATTACTTCATCAGAACCACCGACCAGATTCTGAATTCTGTTGACGGCTCTCTGGTCGGCACCATTATCGCAGGCGGCGGTGTTTGGAACAAGGCTCTCTACGAAAAGGCTTTCGACAACAACTCAAGAACCCACTATGACACCGTTGGTGAAGGCCCCAAAAACTGGGTTGGTATGATGTTTGACGAACCCCATGCGCTGACTGAAGTAAGAATCTTGCCCAAGAGAGGCGGTTATGAAAATATTCAGTACGGCCGCTTCCAAGCTTCTTTTGACGGTCACAACTGGATTGACATCATTGAATACGGTCCTGAAGACATTCCTACCAAGCAGGACTGGATTATCAAGACTGTCTCCATGGACAAGGGTTACACACACTTCCGCTACACAACCGACCAACAGATGCAGGCTTCTCTCGCGGAGCTTCTCCTCTTCGGTGCTCCTGCTGAAGCGGCTGAGCCCTTCACAGTTGAACCTCTGATCGCTACACGCTACACCTACAGCGGAAATCTTTACTATGCTCCTATGAAGAACACCATTGTTGACACAGAAATCTCCGGTACTCCTGTCTGCGGTGAATTCTTCAACGGCTGGATCAGCTACGGCCGAGCAATCGAAATGGCATTCGATGGCGATCTTTCCACATACTACGGTACAATTAACGGTTATAACGGCTCCCAATTCTGGGTTGGCCTCAAGGCTGATGAAGCAACTGCCCTCAGCACAGCAAAATTCTATAACCCCAGATGCGATTCGTTCAAAACCCTTTACTTCCAAGGCTCCCTTGACGGTCACAACTGGGTGGATCTTGCAACTGTCAACCCTTCCTCTGAAACAGTTGACGCTGACGGATGGATTACAAAGACCATTACTGATACAACCGCTTACTCCTACTTCCGCCTGATGAACGATACATACGACTTCCCCTATTGTTCCCTTGAGTTAAACGAGATGAAGCTCTATTCGACTACAGCAGCTGCTCCCGAGACTATTGCTCCCGAGACTGCTGCTCCCGAGACCG
>JAZQUQ010000046.1:0-3136 GCA_045631365.1 Eubacteriales bacterium
CCTCGGCTGTTCCTGTGAGCATTGCGCCGCCATCGATGTGGAGGAGGGAAGTCCTGCCGGCAGTATGATCCGTTTTGTCAACGCTCTTGCGGAGGCGGTGGAGAAGGAATTCCCCCACGTCATGGTGCAGACCTTTGCTTATGAATATTCCCGTGTACCCCCGAAGAAAACAAAGGCGAGAGAAAACGTCATTGTCCGCTACTGTACCTACGATGCCTGCTTCCGTCATGCCATCGACGATCCCAATTGCGAGATCAACCGTGAAAATACCTATGGGGAGATGATGGGCTGGAGACAGATGTGCCATCATATGTCCGTGTGGAATTACATGGCGAATTACAGCTGTTACGCCGCACCGTTCCCCAATCTTCGCTCTCTCCGTGAGGATCACCGATTCTTCGCGGACTGCCATGCCATGCATGTGTATGACGAAAACATCAGTCCCAATACCTATCCCATTGCCATCGACTTTGATGAGCTGAAATCCTATCTTTGCGGCAAGCTTCTGTGGAATCCCTATATGACGGAGGAGGAGTACGAGGCTTCCGTGAATGAATTCCTAGCGGCATATTACGGCAAGGGCTGGAAGCAGATCCGCCGCTACATCGATCTTCTTCACGAGGTGACGGAGAAGCGGTGCTTTATCTGTAAGGAAGAAGTGGATATCTGCTTCATGCATATTGTGACCTATCCCACCATTCCGGGGTTCAAGCCTTTCTACCGACGGAGCTACGAGGCAAAGCCTTATCAACCCATTCTTCCCGACCATGCCCTTTTGGGATTGGCAGATCGGATGGGAGAGGCGGTTTCCTGTCTCGAAAGCGCCCTTGCTCTTGCGGAAAACGATTTACAGAGAGACCGAATCGAAAAGTGTCGGTATTTCCTTGATTACGTACGGCTCTTCTGTACTCCCCACAACGAATTCACCATGACCGCAGAGGAAAAGGCGGCCTATGAGGCGGAGTGCGAGGCGTACTACATAGCGAAAAAGAAGCATCACGGCTACTATAACATCCATACCACAACTCGGGGAAAATAAGGAGACAAGATTTATGAGAAAACTGACTGTGTGCGGCAGAAGCATTGCCGAATATACCATTGTAATCAAGCCGATTCCCGCACCCGCAGAGAAAACCGCCGCGGAATTCCTGCAGAAAGTCATCGAAACCTCCTGCGGCGTGAAGCTGCCGATTTCTGCAACTGCCGAATATGGAATCTGCATCGGCACTCTGGAAGTATGTTCCGATGTCAAATGGGACGGCTTCCGCATGACCACCGACGAGAAAAACGTCTACCTCGACGGCAATATTCCCCGCGGAACCCTGTACGCCGCTTACGATTTTGCGGAAAAGTATCTCGGCTACCGTCACTTTGCTGCCGATTGTGAAGTGATTCCCACCGAGGGAGAGGCAGAAGTGCCCTGTGACCTCGATTTTGTGGACAACCCCACCTTTGAGGAGAGACGCTGTGACTGGAGCGAGTTTGAAAAGCATGTGGTTTTCATGAACCACAGCCGATTGAACACTCAGCCCATTTCCCGATTCAAAACAACCCTTGGGGAAGAATTGGGCGGTGCAGTGCTGTCTCCGTGGGACTGTCACTCTTTCGGAAGACTGGTGCCCGGGGATGTTTATTTCAAGGAGCATCCCGAATACTACGCACTTGTGGACGGAGAACGGATTCCCGCAAACAACGGCGGCGGCCCCGGTCAGCTTTGCCTCACCAATCCCGATGTGCTTCGCATTGTGACGGAAAAGGTGCTTAAGGAGCTGCGGGAACATCCCAATCAGCCCTTCGTTGAGGTTTCCCATTGCGACAACCACAACTACTGCCGATGCGAAAAATGTGCCGCCGTGGATGAAGAGGAGGGAAGCCATTCCGGTACCATGATCCGCTTTGTCAACGCGGTTGCGGAGGCTGTGGAGAAGGAGTTCCCCCATGCCCTCGTTCGCACCTTTGCTTATGAATACACCCGTGTTCCCCCGAAGAAAACCAAGGCGAGACACAATGTCCTTGTGCGTTACTGCACCTACGATGCCTGCTTCCGCCACGCCATTGACGATCCCAATTGTGCATTGAACCGTGAGACTACCTATCAGGAAATGAAAGGCTGGGGCGACAAGTGCGATCATATGTCCATCTGGGACTATGTGACCAACTGGGACTGCTTTATCGCACCCTTCCCGAATCTTGTTTCTCTCCGTGAAAACGTGCGGTTCTTTGACGAATGTCATGCCATCCATGTGTTTGAAGAGGACAATTCCACGAAACGGCAGGGGGGCGTATTCTTCGACCTGAAGGCGTATCTCATCGGAAAGCTTCTGTGGAACGCCTATATGAGCGAGGAAGAATACAAACGCCACATCAACGAATTCCTTGCGGCATACTTCGGGAAGGGCTGGACGTATATCCGACGCTATATGGATATCGAATATGAGGTGACTGCCAACCGCTGCTTCACCTGTAAGCAGTCCGTGGATATTGCCTTTATCCACGTTGTGACCGATCCCCCCATCCCCAATTACAAACAGATGATGCGCCGCAACTATATGGCTCAGCCTTTCCAGCCCATGTACCCCGATCATCCTCTTGTGGGACTTGTTGCCAGAATGGATGAGGTGAACGACCTGTTTGACCGTGCATACGCACTGGCGGAAACCGAGGAGGAACGCACCCACATCGAACGGAGCCGTCTTGCCATTACGTATTTGGATCTCTTCTGTTCGGATAAGAACGAAAATGCCATGACCATCGAAGAACGGGCAGCGTATATGGCAAGGGTCGAAAAATTCTACGAAGATAAGGAAAAATTTGATTTCTCCTACAACAACTGGACAGAAGGTTGGCGTAAGAGATAACGTTTGGGAGGAACCATCATGAGAAAACTTACCATCACCTGCAGAAGCATTGCCGAATACACCCTTGTTCTGAAACCCATCCCCGCACCTGCGGAGAAAACTGCCGCGGAATTTCTTCAGAGAGTCATCGAGATCTCCTGCGGTGTAAAACTTCCTATTTCGACAACTGCGGAAAACGGGATCTGCATCGGCACTCGGGAAGCTTGTCCCGACGTAAAATGGGACGGCTTCCGTATGACCACCGACGACAAAAACGTATACCTCGACGGCAATATTCC
>JAZQUQ010000047.1:0-1692 GCA_045631365.1 Eubacteriales bacterium
CCAGAAGTGACCCTTCTGATTTTCGTAGTCAACCTCGGCGTTGGAGATGGATGTCTTACAGTGAGGACACCAGTTGATGATTCTCTCGCCGCGGTAGATAAGACCCTTGTCGTAAAGACGCTGGAATACGTCACGAACCGCTTCGCTGCAGCCTTCGTCGAGAGTGAAGCGTTCTCTGGACCAGTCGCAGGAGGAACCCATCTTCTTCAGCTGCTCGATAATACGTCCGCCGTACTGAGCCTTCCAAGCCCATGCGCGTTCTAAGAACTTGTCACGACCGAGGTCTTCCTTGGTGAGACCTTCCTTGCGCATTGCCTCAACGATCTTCGCCTCGGTTGCAATGGAAGCATGGTCGGTGCCGGGGAGCCAAAGGGTGGAGAAGCCCTTCATTCTCTTGTAGCGGATGAGAATATCCTGAAGAGTATTGTCAAGGGCATGACCCATGTGGAGCTGACCGGTAATGTTCGGCGGGGGGATTACGATGGAATAACTGGGCTTTGCGGGGTCTGTCATGTCGGGAGCGAAGAGATTTTCTTCACACCATGCGCTGTAAATGCGTTCCTCGAATTCCTGGGGAGCATAAGTCTTCGGCAATTCTTTTCTCATGGGAGTTCCTTTCGATATATAGATTTTAGTATCAACAAGATTGACGTGGGTGGGACAAAATAAAAAAATCCCGTTTTACTTCTAAAACAGGACGCAATTGCGCGGTACCACCCGATTTTTGCAGAAAAATCTGCACACTTACGGACAAAAATCCGTTTTCCCTGTAACGTGGGATGGACGGCTTCGGTTACTGCGGTCTCCCCTTCACCCAAGCGACTCCGGGACTACTTCTCGTGAACCGTACTGCGGTATTTCCAGCACCAACCGCTCTCTGAAAGCCGTTTTCCCGATACTTCTTCCCATCAATGTCTTTGAAAATATGAATACATCATCATTATATCACCGCAACGTGCATTTGTCAACCTCATTTTTTTGTAAAACTTTCTTCCGAAAACGCAAAAACGCTCTTGTATCTCCCGTTTTTTTATGATATAATAAGCGTGGTTGTACAAACTTTATTCTAACGAAAGGAGACTGTGAAATATGAAAGGATTCTGGGCTGATTTCAAAAAGTTCATCACCAAGGGCAACATCATTGACCTCGCTGTTGCGGTTGTTGTAGGCGGTGCTTTCAACAAGATCGTTACCGGTCTCGTGAACAACATTATCATGCCTCTCGTTGGTCTTGCTCTCGGCGGACTCAACGTAAAGGATTGGAAGTGGGTTCTGAAGGAAGCGGTTCTCGACGAAACAGGCGCTGTAGTTACTGCGGAAAACGCTGTTCTCTACGGTGAATTCATCCAGCTCATCCTTGACTTCCTGATCATTGCGTTCTGCATCTTTGTTGCACTCCGCATTATGATGAAGTCCAAGGAAAAGCTCAATGCTGCCGAAATCGCTGCCGCAAAGCAGAAGGCTGACGAAGAAGCTGCTGCAAAGGCTG
Organism: Eubacteriales bacterium; assembly: GCA_045631365.1. Taxonomy (GTDB): domain Bacteria; phylum Bacillota; class Clostridia; order Oscillospirales; family CAG-272; genus UMGS1696. The sequence continues at coordinate 1,490 of JAZQUQ010000047.1, forward strand.
CTGCCGACGAAGCTGCAAAGGCTGCCGCTGAAGCCGAGATCGCAAAGCAGAAGGCTGAAGATGCCGAAAAGCTCCAGCTGCTCCGCGAAATCCGCGATTCCCTGAAGAAGTAAGTTGAACGGGGGAGGAACTTTTTGCAAAAAGTTCCTCCCCCGAATCCCTTCCTTAAAAAACTTTTAAACACAAAACAGTCCGAGTGAGAC
>JAZQUQ010000048.1:0-2181 GCA_045631365.1 Eubacteriales bacterium
GCCTCCGACTTGGAACAGGACCACGGGAAGGCAAACGCCATCCTATCCGCCACCAACCGCTATTACTGCAAAACCGGTGCTGCTTATACGGCGTGCGTTCTGCTGCTGGCTGTGGTGTATTCGTGGTTCGTCCCCACGGGGATTGACCCATGGGTGGTGTTCTCCATCGTGATTCTGACCGCACTCCCCTCACTCTTCAGCTATTTCATACAGGCAAAATACCGCCTCCTCATGGAAGTGGACGGAAGACGGTACGTGATCACCAATTCCGAAACCCTTCTCCAGCTCTTCTCAAACGGCGCGAAGATTCTTGTCATCCTCCTCACCGACAGCCTCGTGCTGATTCAGCTTGTGTACTGCGTTCTCGCCCTCGGTCAGCTGGCGTATGTCTACCTCCACGCAAAGCGGAGATACACCTGGCTCAATCTGAAGGCAGAACCCGATTACGGCGCCATTTCTCAGAGAAAGTCCGTCCTTGTTCACCAAGTGTCGGGGCTTGTTTTCAGCAATACAGACGTGCTGCTCCTCTCCTTCCTTTGTGACTTCAAGGTGGTCAGCGTGTATACCATCTACAACATCTTTTTCTCTCAGGTGCAGCAGTTTATCACCAGTGTGATCAGCGGCTTCAGCTTCGCCTTGGGGCAGATGTTCCACACGGACCGAGAGAAGTTCATGAAGGTTTATAATGTGTACGAAACCTTCTATATTATGGGAACCTTCGTCGTCTATACGCTGATGGCGGTGTTCCTCCTCCCCCTCATTCAGATTTATACCAAGGGAATCGACGACGCGGAGTATACCAATGTGGTTCTCCTGTTCCTGTTCGTCATCATGAATCTCCTCACAAACGGGAAGCTCCCCTCCAACCACGTCCTCGAATATTCGGGAAAGTTTGAGGAAACCCGCTCCCACGCCGTCATCGAGATGATCATCAATCTGACCGTCTCCGTTTGTGCCATCCTTCTGTGGGGCATCTGCGGCGCCATCCTCGGCACCATTGTGGCTCTGCTGTACCGCGGCACCATGATGATTTGGTACTCCAATCGAAAGGTCCTCGGAAGAAGCATGTTCCATACCTATAAGATCTGGCTTGTCAACACCGCTGTGTTCGCCCTGATTATGGCAATCTTCTTCGTGGACAGCTTCAGCGGACTCTCCTTCGGCGTTCTTCTGCTGAAGGGAATTCTCCACACCCTGTGGATCGTCCCCCTGTACATGGCGGCAAACGCGATTTTCTGCAGGGAAGCGGTCAAAAATCTTCTTGCGTTATGGAGGAAGAAAGCATGAGCATCCCAAAAGTGATCCACTATTGCTGGTTCGGCAAAGGGGAAATGCCGAAGCTTGCCGAAAAATGCATCAACAGCTGGAAAAAATACTGTCCCGATTACGAAATCATCTGCTGGAACGAAGAAAACTTCGATCTGACGCAGAACCGATACGTGCGGGAAGCCTATGAGGCAAAAAAATGGGCGTTCGTCAGCGATTTCGCCCGACTGAAGATCCTTTGGGAGCAGGGCGGCATCTACCTCGACACCGACGTGGAGCTGATCAAGCCCCTGGACGGGCTCCTCTCCCACAAAGGCTTCATGGGCTTCGACGAAAAGGGAATCGTGGCAACGGGCCTCGGCTTCGGTGCGGAAAAAGGGAACGAAATCATCGGCGCCTTCCTTGCGGATTACGACGAGATCCCCTTTGTCCTCCCCGACGGAAGCTATGACCTCACCCCCTGTCCCGATCGGAACACCGAGACCCTCAAACGCCTCGGCATGGACGTGACCGATACGAATCAGATTTTCATGGACACCGCATTCCTCCCGAGAGATTACCTTTGCCCCATGGATTATCTGACGGGGAAGAAGACCATCACCCAAAACACCTATTCCATCCATCACTACTGCGCATCCTGGACGTCGGACGTGACCAAACGAACCACAAGGCTGAAACGGATCATCGGTGTGAAGATGTACGACAAGATTTACGGAAAATTCTTACATAAATTCAAAGGATTTGAATGGTAGCGTGAAGGTTTCGTCTTACGAAAGGTGCAGTCAGCTGCTTCACGCACAAAAATTCCTTTCCCAATGGGACCAACCATTGGGAATCCCCTTCGGGGAACGGAATTTTTCGTATGTTTTTTGAAATGCGGTAGCGTGAAGATTTCGTCTTACGAAAGGTGCAGAC
>JAZQUQ010000049.1:0-12909 GCA_045631365.1 Eubacteriales bacterium
TATCCAACGCATTCGACGGCAACCTCGCAACAAGCGTAAGCCTTGGCGGCGCAGGCAGCAACGTATGGATGGGTATCAAGCTTGCACAGCCCACAATCCTGTCCTATGTAAGACTCGCAACCGCTGATACCAACGGTGACGGCGTAACAGACAGACCTCACACCATCTTCCGCTCTGTAGTAGAAGGTTCCAACGACGGTGTGAACTGGACATTCATCATGGACTTCGGTGACGATTACTCCGAATACGAAGACTATGCATGGGCACACGACAACGAAGGTATGAACTACTGGACAGAAAACGCTGTAGCTCCCGCAGCATACACATACTACCGTGTATGGAACGGCGACGACAACGACTTCTGGGGTGAAGTAGAATTCTGGGGTTCTGCATACGTTGAAGCTCCCGAAACAGCAGCTCCCGAAACAGAAGCTCCTGAAACAGCAGCTCCCGAAACAAATGCTCCTGAAACAGAAGCTCCCATCGACGCTGACGTAACATTCAATCTCAGCAATGCTTCCGGTGCAGCAGGCGATACAATCGAAATCGTACTCTCCATCAATAGTGAAGTTGCGATCGACTCCATCGCTCTCTATGAACTGACCTACGATCCCAGCGTTCTCTCCTTCGTTGGTTTCGCAGATTATGAAGCATTCGAAGCTGACAAGTGCATCCTTCCCGATTGCTTCCTCTCCGATATGGGAACAATCATTATTCCTCTTAAGGAAAGCGAAGCTCTCACCGGCGTAATTTGTAAGCTCGTATTTACAATCAACGCTGATGCAGCAGAAGGTGATACAACAGTTTCTATGACATCCCTCGTTAAGGATGGCTCCGTTGTATACGTATCTGTAGTAGAATCTGCAGTTGTAACAGTTGGCGGCGCAATCGGTGACATCGATGGCAACGGTTCCGTTGACCTTCAGGACGTACTGAGACTGTTCGTTTACAGCATGCTTCCCAACATGTATCCTATCAACTATGCTTACACTGTTGACTTCAACAATGACGGCACAGTTGACATGAGCGACGTACTGAGACTCTTCCAGTACAGCATGCTTCCCGGATACTATCCCCTCTAAGTCAGAGCTGAACGGCAATTCCTGACTATAGATAAGGCATAGCAACAGCAGCCGAGACAGATCCTTATGGATTTGCCTCGGCTGCTTTCTATTTTAGGTAAAAAAGGTTCCGATGTTCTCCGTAAAAGGAGAGATCATCGGAACCTTTTGGTATTTTGGTTCTGATTTTATGGATTTCAGAAGATCAGCTTTCTCATAGCCTCTGCGAGACGTTCCATCTGACCGATGCAGCTCTTGTGGTATTCGGTCAGATCGGAAACGGGGCGCTTTCTGGTGTGAAGATCGGAAAGGGGAAGGCCCGCAATCTCCTTGAGATGATACTTAGCGGTAACGGGATACGCCAGACTTTCGGTGAAAGCCGCCATGGAGAGGAACGCCTGAAGGGTTTCTGCTTTTTCGGGTTCGGTCTCATAATTTGCGCAGAGCCACGCATAAAGATCGGGATGGAAGTTGCACATAACACCGCAGTATCCCATTGCACCGCTCCGCATGGTGTCAAGGAGGGTCTGGGCGTTGGCGTTGTAGAGCTTCATGGGAGTGCCATTGAGGAGTTTGATGCGGTGTGCCATGAGATCTGCGTCACAGCAGGTGTCCTTCATGTAGAGAAAACGGCCGGTGTTGGCACAGAAGGTCAGCATGGCGTCGGACATCAGTCTCTTGTAAGGATAGGGGCATTCGTACACGCCGAAAGGAATATTGGGAATGGCGTCCATCAGACGGGACGTGTCGGCGATCCATTGCTCATCTCCTGTGTTTGCAATGTCCATGCGGTTGGAGATAAGAATCAGAGTGTCGATTCCGGTTTCCGCTACCGACTGCAGTTCGTAGATCTGATCGTTATAGGCATCGGAGGTGTGGCCGGATGCAACAACGGTCATTCTCTCCTTGTCGGGATGTGCGGCGGCAAGTTCGTTGACTCGGTCCACAACGGTCTTCGTGAGCTTGACTTTTTCTTCAACGGTGAGATCGAAGATTTCGCTGGATTGGCAGGTGGCAAAAATACCGCCGCAGCCGTTTTCAAAATACCAGTCGGTCATGGCGCGTGCTGCACCGTAGTCCACACTTCCGTCGCGGTTGAAGGGGGTTACCATGGTAGGATATGCTTGTCTTTTCATAAGTTGTATACCTTCTTTTGTGTGTAGGTTTTTTCTTCCATATTATATCACGTTTTGGTCGGGTGTACAAGATGGAAACGGCTTTTTATGTTTTTTCGCCGCAGATTACGAATCAGGAAAGCTCCTTGTCCATCCAGTTCCAGCGATTGATCACAAAATTTCGGATATACGCCACGTTGTCCTCATAGGTCAGAAGGGACGTGATGGACAGCGGCTGTGGAAGCACGGCTCGGGTGCCGAGGGTGTTCCATCGCTCAAAATTGTACCGTGCGCTTTCCGACAGGGTTTCTCCCATGCGGTCAATGCAGGTAAGTGCCGTGGAAAGGAGGTCGTTTTTTACCTCGTTCCACCGTGCTTGCAGACGGGTGACAAAGGCGGGATCGGTGAGAAGATAACAGTACCAGTTGTCTTCGATATATCCTGCGGACTGAGTCAGATGTGCCCATGTTTCATACAGTCCGAAGTCGTTGTAGAGATTCCCGATGGCAAGGTCATAATCCCATATGGGACCCATAGTGAGAAGTCCTCCCGGTTCTTTCGTCATAAAACAGCTCCGACGGAAGCAGGATTCCAAATTATAGAACAACTCCGTAGAGAGAAACCAGTCGATGAAGGAATCCACGTCGATGTATTCTTCATATCCGTCCAGCGAACGGACGGCGGCATCTGCCTTTTGGCAATAATCGATGATGAAAGCAGATTGCTCCTCGGTCAGCGTGTCTTCGGGGTATTCGATGGAGCAGAAACGGATCAGCCCTGCGGTGAAGGAGGTGACGCCCCACACATCCTCGTCGTCATGCCCACCGATTTCCAGGAGAAAGGACGTGTCCGCTTCACCGTTGTCCTTGGGCAGATGGATGCGGTTGTTTTTTACCTCGTGATCTTCCCCGATGGTGTAGATTCCTTGATAGTCACCGTTTACGAACAGATTGACGGGGTACTGGGAATAGGGACAAAGTTCGGGGGACAGAACCTTGGTGGTTTCCATAGCAACGTAATTCCGAATCAATGAATAATCGGCGTAGTTGGAGAGAAGAATCCATTTTTTTCCCTCCGCCATGCCCAGAACCTCGGTTTTTTCGGCGAATTTCAGCTTATACGGTTTCTTTTCCCACTCCCATGTGGAGTTTCCTCTGCCGCGGATTTCCACAGAGGCGGATTCCAGGGAGGCAAACCCTTCAGGAAGATACCAACCGTTGACTCCTTCGGTATCGATACGGATGGAGGCGGGCACGTAGTCCTCTTTGGAGGCGATGTCAAGCCCCGATTCCGTGTCGATGGAGATTGTGGGAATGCGGGTTTCCCCGTAATGAACGTCGATTTGATAGATCCGTGTCCGTCCGTTGCTGTCGGTCACCGTGCAAGTGCATTCGGGGGAGAGAAGATTCACCGTTCCGTCTTCAGCCGTGGGGGAAAACAAAACGGATACACCGTCGTGTTCCGCATACACCACCGCATCCCGAAGGGTGTAGGCGTCGGTGGGGGCGGTGATGTTCAGCGTGACGGAATCTTCCCCTACGGTACCCGTGATGTCTTCGTAAAGATTGCGGTTTTCCGTTTTTGGAACGGTCATGGAGAGAAGGACACAGTCTGCCTCGGGTATTTGGGTCTCGGGAGGTTCGGTTACGGGAGGATCAGTTTCTGGAATTGTGGTCTCGGAGGAATCCGTTTCAAGCGGTTTTGTTTCGCTTACAAATGTCTCAGAGGGATGGGGATCGGGAAGGGCAGGGGTGTTCTCGGATGGAGCACATCGGCAGCCCGTCAGAAGAACGGATGTAAGCATGGGTACGAGAAAAAAATAGGATTTCATTGCCGCCTCCTTGCATATTGTATATAGGAACATTATACCACGACGGGGCGGTTTTTTCAAGAGTTCAAGTTCTGCGGTTGATTTCCCCCGCTTGATTTGCTATAATGAAAATGAAGATTACGGATGGGAGGATGACCCGATGGTACATAGAAAAATTGTATTGGATTGCGATCCCGGCACGGATGACGCACTGGCGCTGCTTCTGGCGTCCGTTTATTTGAAAGAACGGCTCCTTTGTCTGGTTTCCACTTACGGAAACGTCCCTCTTTGCAGGACGCACTCCAATTTAAAGGGGCTGGCTGCACTCCTTGGCATGGGGGAGGTACCCGTTGTGCGCGGGGTGGCGTATCCCTTGGGAAAATCGGACTTTGCGGCTACCGATTATCACGGGGAAAACGGTCTTTGCGGAATCTCGCTTCCCATTTTGGTCAAGGAGGATGATCATGAAGATGGTATTGACCGATTGTACGAACGGATTTGTGGGGAAGAAAAGGTGATTTACGCCGCCGTCGGTCCGCTGACCAATCTGGCAGAGCTTTTGCGGCGCTATCCCGATGCCTCGGAGCGGATTGAGTGTGCAGTCATTATGGGCGGCGGCATCCGATTGGGCAATACGCCGTGCGGAGCGGAATATAACTTCAGCCTTGACCCGCAGGCGGTGGGGGAGGTGCTGAAAAGCCCCTTGAAAATCACTCTTGTCCCCTTGGATTTCACCCATACTCTTGCCTTCTCGGAGGATGAGGTGGCGGAGATTGTCGGTCTTTCAAGGGAAGAACTGGAGACGAGCGGGGAATCGGCGTATCATACCTTTGGTCGGATTTTTTACGGAAATCTGGATTCCTCACTCAAAAACGGCAATCGTGGGGCGATCATACACGACGGTGCGGCAGTCGCCGGTCTCTGCCCCGGTATTTTCTGTGAGACGGAGGAGAACTTCCTTCGTTCCGACGAAACGGGGCGGCTGTTCACGGAGTCTCACGGAAAAATTGCGGATGTGGCGGTGCGGATGCAGAAAGAGGCGCTCGCCATGCTGATGAAGGAAGGATTCCGAAGGCTTCGCGGATGAACAAGGCGAATACGCTTTGCTTAATGTGAATAAATTAAAAACTTTTTTAGAACAAAAAGTATTGACAAAAGTTTGTTGATGTGGCATAATATTACGTAGAGGCGGGGGCAGGTTTCTGCGTTCCCGTCCTTGGCAGGAAAAATCGGCTTTCGGTCGGTGAGAACTGCAGCAATTTCTGTAACACTATAATTTTTTTTAAGAGAAAAGGAAGGTAGCAAAATGAAAAAGTTTTTTGGTGCGCTCATCTCGGTTCTGATGATGGCGCAGGCGGCGTTTGTTCCTGCATTTGCACAGGAAACCGCGATCACGGCCGAAGCGGATCAGGCGGAGGTTGTGCTTGTGATGGACGAAGCACAGATCAACGGCAGTACCATCGAGATTCCCCTGTACGTTGAAAGCTCCGTTGTATACAACTCTCTTGCATGCAGAGTAGAGTCCTACGATGAAGATCTTCTTACGTTTGTAGGCTTTGGAAGTTCCGGTGAAGTATTCGATCAGAACTTCTTCGGCGACGGTGCATACGACGTTGCAAAGAGAGCCGTTGCATGTGCGTATATGACCTCCAATGCTTATTCCGGTAAGCTTTGCAATCTGATTTTTGAAGGTGATCCCGCAGGTCTTGCTTCCATTGAGATGAGATTTATTATCAAGAACGGTTCTGCTGTCCTCGATACTGCGGTTCTTGGAAATCATGTTCCTCAGCTTCCTGCGGTAACCGAAGCTCCCATCCCCGACGTTCCCCCTGTAGTGCCCGAAGAACCCGAAGAAACCTCTGTCTCCAGAGAAGAGGCTGAGGTAATCTTCACATTCAGTGATGTTATGTGTGCGCCCGGCGATGTGATCTCCGTGGATCTCAGCATCGAAAGCTTTGTAAAGTCAAACTCCGTTGCACTGTCCAATCTGACTTACGATGAGACTCGTCTTGAGTTCCTCGGATTTGACAACTACGGTCCCGTGCTTTCCCAGAGCATGTTCGGTGATATGGGTATTGACCATGAGCAGAACACAATCGTTCTTGCTTGTATGACGAGTACCGAACTGAACGGTGCGATCTGCAGCCTGAAGTTCAAGGTAAAGGACGATGCAGGTTACGGTATGTCGAAGGTATCGATGGATGCCATCGTAAAGGATACCGCAACCGATATTGCTGTGTTTGTAGACTCCGCTGTTATCGCCCCCGGTATGGTTGAATTTGATCTTGCTGAGTATACTGACAATGAGGATGGAACAATTTCCGTTCCTTTGTATGTGGATTCTGAGATTCCCGTTAACTCGATCGCTCTGTACAATCTGGAATATGATGCAGAACTCCTTACCTTTATCGGTTACTCCGATTACAGTGATCTCGTAACAAACAGCATGTTCGGTGAGTATGGATTGGATACCGAAAAGCAGACAATCTCCCTTGGCTACAGCACAAGCAGACCTATTTCCGGTCATATCTGTAACCTTGTATTTGCAGTGAACGAGGGTGTTACTTACGGTGCTTCCCTTATTGAAATGTCTTCCATCGCTAAGGATAATTCCGATGTGATTTATTCCTCTGTCAACACTACATTGGCAATCCTCGGTGATATTGATCTTGATATCGGTACCGGAAAGGGGATTGCAGGCGGTTACGTTGAAATTCCCGTCATGATTGATAACGCTACCATTCCTGCAAATTACGTTTATCTGGACTCCCTTACATACGATACAAAGGCTCTCACACTGGAAGGCTGCTACCGCAACGGTAAAAAGCTGACCGAGAATAACGGATTATACACCTTTGATTTTGATGGCAAGACCGTGCCCTCAGGAACCCTGTGCACACTGAAGTTCAAGGTGAATGAAAGTGCTGCGGGCGGTCTCTACGAAGTGAACGCGAACGCCTCCGTAGCGAAGGACAGTTACTGGTTAGTAATCGACATCGAAGAAGGCTGTGCTGCGATCGGTGAGACGAAAGTGGAATTCGGCTGCGCAGAGGGTAAGTCCGGAGATATTGTATATCTCGATATGCTTGTAAACAGCGAAGCCCCCATTGATGCTCTGTATGTTGAATTTGCACTTGACGCTTCAATTTCCTTTGCAGGTGCAGAATCTGCTGTGGAAGTTCTTGAAGTGGATCTTGAGGATTCCGGTAAGTTGGGTCTTGTGTTTGTTTTCACCTCCGCACAGAGAGTGAACGGCGAAATTGCAAAGCTCGGATTTAAGATCAACGAAGATGCAGAGGATGGAATTGTTGTTGTTGACGTTACCGAAACAATAGCATCCCTGAGCGGTTTTGAGTTTGTGTCCTCCGCGGCTGCCGGTTCCATTAACATCGAAAACCGTCTTCTCGGTGACCTTGACGGCGACGCGGCTGTGGATATCCGCGACGTTCTTCTTCTGTTCCGTCATGCAATGCTTCCCACGATGTATCCTGTTGATTACCCCGGCACACTTGATTTCATCAGTGACGGTGAACTCAACATCCTCGACACTCTGAGACTCTTCCAGTACACCATGCTTCCCGGCATGTATCCCATCGGCTGGTAAGGCTTTTGAGGCCGAATTGGAAAGAAAAATTGGTTTTTGGCTGATTTAGACAAAAAAAGACCGGGTGATTTGTGCACATTTCGCCCGGTCTTTTTTGAATTTTGTCTTGAAAATTTTTTTCTGATATGGTAAAATTATATTGATTAAAATGCTGCAGATGCAGTATACTTTTTGGAGGAAATTTATGAAGAAAACCTTTTCCATGATTCTTGCGGCTCTCATTCTCGCAGGAACAGCAACAACAGCTTTCGCAGCAGACAATGCTCCCGCAGCACTGTATGTAGACGAAGTTGTTCTGAACGATGAAGCTACCTATATTATGGGTGACAAGCCCCTGGTTTCCGGTAGCCTTGACGACGCGTTTGACGGTGACATGTCCACAATCGCTGACTTCGGTGTTGACGGTCCTTCCGAATACTGGATCGGTATCAAGCTGGACGGTCCTACAGTTCTGACTTACGTTGAAGTAACTGCTCCCGACTATGACGGTGACGGTATGCCCGACAGAACACATGCTCCCTTCGGTACTATGGTTGAAGGTTCCAACGACGGTGTGAACTGGGAATTCATTCTTGAGCTTGGTGACAATTACGACGAATTCCTTGAATACGACTACGACCTGAAGGAAGGTTATACTTCCAGCTTCGGCGAAGTTGCTTACGACGGTGAAGATTCCTTCGACGACGACGCTCTTTTCGAAAAGGAATACACATACTACAGAGTATGGAACAACACAAACGGTATCGCAATCTACGGTGACGTTACATTCTACGGCTACTACACCGGTCCCCGTTTCAAGGTTGGTGACCTGAACTGTGATGAAGCTGTTAACATCGATGACGCGATCCTTCTGTTCCGTCATAACATGCTTCCCGCAATGTACCCCATCGATGAGTATCCCGGAGAAAGCATTGACTTCAACGGCGACGGTGTTCTGGATATTGCGGATGCGATCCAGCTCTTCCGTTACAGCATGCTTCCCGAAAAGTTCCCCATCGTTGGTTAATTTCGATACATACTGTATTTGATGAGAATAAAAAGCGCAGAGATTATTTTTACGTAATCTCTGCGCTTTTTTTATGCGGTGCGCGTTTATCCGTCCGACTGTTTTTCCATCTGTGCCCGATCCGATGAGAGCGTGTATTGATTTTAGGACGGAATTGCGACGAAAGCAGAATAAAGCAGGGCGTTATGCACAAAGAAACGGGGAACGGTTGTGCATAACGCCTTTTTTTACAGCGGATATTGAAAAGTAATTTGAATTATGCTAAAATAGTATAGAAAATATTGTCATGTGACGGATATGGAATGTATCGGCATGAAAAATTTGAGGAGGATTTTATGAAGAAAATCATTACGGTGCTCCTTTCTTCTTTGCTGGCAGCCTGCACGGTGACTTCCGCTGCCGCATTGGAAGGACCTGCATACGGAGCGGAATCCCTGAATGCCCAGAGTGAGTCGGAAAACGATCTGTACCACTTCTATGGGATGATCGAATATTCCTTTGTAAACACGAAGAGAATTGCCAAGCACTCCATCGTCGGCGAAGTGATCGGCGGCGGGTACACCACGGACGGAAACTGGTATGAGCTTGCGTGCGACGGTAATATTGGAACGTGGTGGGACGGACAGGGTGACCTCTACGAAAAATGGGTCGGTATCGTGACGACGGAACCTGCCGTAGTGAAATCTTTTAAGCTGGCAACGCAGGACGCTGACGGAGACGGTGTGTCTGACCGACGTCATGCCATCTGGGGCGGACGTGTCCAGGGCTCCGATGACGGAATGGATTGGGAAGATCTCTACGTAATCGAGTACACCGATTTTGAGGACTACGCCAACGATACCGAAAACAACTACCTTACCATTGCTCTTCCCGAGAACGAGAAGGCGTACACCTACTTCCGTTACATCAACAACGATGACGGGGCCCACGCTCTTGCTGAATTCCAGCTTTTTGCCGAAGGGGAAGAAGAAGCACCCATTGTCTGCCCTGCATATCCTGCCTATGATTACATTATTTTCGGGGACGAATACCCCGAATTGGACGTTGCTTTTGGGGAAGGTTACCCCGGTTCTACCGCTGCCGGAATTGCAGAATGCGAAACGGGAACACTTCTGAAGGGGCTCGCGGCTACGTCCGTGAATTCCAACGGAACCTTCGCCTACAACGGAAATATCACCAGATACAATCCCGCAAACGCCTTTGACGGAAATAATCTGACCTTCTTCTATGCCTTCAACCAGTCTTCCATGTATCATCCCATTCTGATTCTGGAACAGGCGTATGAGCTGACCGAAATCCGTCTCTTTACCTACCCCAGCGCAGCGGTTCCCACAACGGGTCACTTGATTCAGGGTTCCAATGACGGTGAAAACTGGGTCACCATCGTTGCTCTTCCCACCATTACCACCGACTCCTACGTCATCTTCACTCCCGAGGCACATAATTACGAAGGATACCTTGATTACAGCGAAAACTGGGTGGGCGGCGGTTCTTATTCCATGTATCGCTATATCAACACCTGCGGCACCTCTTACAACGGAATCAGCGATATTGAATTCTACGGCGTTCCCGCGGAACCTACCGTGGTAACTCCCGATATGGTTGCACATCCGGATCTTTCCGTTGATCACTACCCCGGAACCATGGATGTTACCGATAAGGTTTCCGTTTCCACAGACGGCTCTCTCGTCGGCACCGTTATCGGCGGCGGTTACGGCTGGAACGGTCATAATTACGATCATGCCTTTGACGGAAAGAAATCTACCTACTATGACCCTAATTTTTCTTCCCCCTATTGCTGGATCGGTATTATGGTAGAGAATCCTACCGTTCTCACAGAGGTAAAATTCTATCCTGTGAACAATTCCAGCGAGCTCGGGCGCCTTCGCCGTATTGAGGGCGGACATATTCAAGGCTCCAACGACGGCGAAAACTGGACGACAATCCTTGCCTATACAGCCGATGATATTCCCGATCCCGGCGAATGGGTTGTGAAATCCTGCGATTCCGAAGAGGCGTTCCTCTACTTCCGCTACGTGAACAACGGTCTCGGACACGGGGAAGCGTCTGAAATTCTCTTCTTCGGAGAGACCGATGCTGATGTGAATTTTGAACTGGCTGACACCAATGCAAAGGTCGGCGGCACCGTTGAGGTGGAAATTACCGTGGACAGCAGAGAAGAGATGAACTCTGTGGCACTGTATGAGCTGACCTACGACGCCGACGTTCTTACTTTCGTTGAATTCACAGGCTTCGGCGAAATTCTTACCGATTCCTTCTTCGGAACGGATGGTGTCGATAACGAAAAGCAGACCATCCTGTTTGCTCTCGGCGATAAGCCTGCTGCCATCAGCGGTGTGATTGCTTCCATTAAGTTTACGGTGAACGAAGAGGCGAAGGTCGGTGACGTTACTGCGGTGTCCATGAAATCCTTGGTGAAAATGGACTCTCAGGTAATTGAATCTGCCGTTTCTTCCGCAAAGATATCCATTATCAGCTTCCTTCCCGGTGATATTGACAAGGACGACGCGGTGAACATTCTCGACGTAGTCGCTCTGTTCCGCCATGCAATGCTTCCCGAAATGTATCCCATTGCTTACGAGGGAGACGTGGACTTCAATAAGGACGGCACGGTGAATATTCTCGATGTAGTTGCACTGTTCCGTTATGCAATGCTTCCCGAGATGTATCCTTTGGGATGATGGGATAAAAGAAGCCTCAAAAAACGAATAAAAACAGAAAACAGTCCTCCGCGGTCAACAGCTCCGGGGGACTGCTGTTGTTATTCGGCGCTTTTTGTGATTTGTTGTGTAAAGTCTATACGGAGCGGGAAAAAGGGACGGGAAGAAGTCGATTTTGCCCGTTTGTTATAGTTGAAAGGCGTTGTTTGTGGGGCGAATATGGTTAAAACAAACAAAAACACCGGGAATAAATTATCTATATTTACCCGTGACAAAATACGTGATTTATATTGAAACTTTCTTGAAATTGTGATAAAATAATGTTGCATGCAATGCTATGTTAGTGCGAATATGCACAATATTATTTAGGAGGAACTTATGAAGAAAACTCTTACCGTGCTCCTTTCTTCTCTGCTGGTTGCGGGTATGGCTACGGCTGCGTCCGCTTGGGAAGAAAACATCGATTACAATGTACTTGGAGCAAACACTGCAGAAGCGTATTCCGTAACCAAGGATGCCTTCCCCGAATGTACCACAGGTCAGCTTCTGACCGGTACCATTGCACAGACCCTTACAAAGATTGAAGAAGGTCACAATGCAGACCTGATGTTTGACGGTGATAAGGCCACCTACTTCAAAGCCAGCGATGCAGGCGGATTTGCTTATCTGATTCTCGATCAGGCATATCAGCTGACAGAAATTCGTGTTGCCCCCACAACAGCGGAAGGCATCAAGCTTGACACTCACTTCGGTCTCATGATTCAGGGCTCCAACGACGGTGAAAACTGGGTTACCATTATCCAGCGCGGTCGTGACGCTCAGAATGCAGATTATCGCATTTACAACCCCACTATTGCAGAAGAACAGGCATACACAGCAGCAGGCTTTGGTCTGAAGTCCAGTCTTGACGGTGCTATCTGGTGGCGCGGAAACCCCGAATACGCTTTCAGCATGTACCGTGTATTTGATGCTACTGTTGGTGAAATCGAATTCTACGGTGTTCCCGCAGAAGCTACCGATGCCTCTACTCCCGAAAAGGCATCCGCACTGGATTTGCCTACCGCTCACTATTTCCCCGGCAACATCCATGTAATGGAAGATGCTCCGGTTGTAACTGTTGACGGTTCTCTCTCCGGTACCGTTATCGGTGCGGGTGGTGCTTGGGCCGGCGCTACATACGAACGCTGCTTCAACGGCAACAACAAGAGAAACTATGACCCGCCGGTTGAAGGTCCCCAGTGCTGGGTAGGTCTCAAGATGGACCAGGCTTATGCGCTTACTGAAGTAAGAATTCTTCCCAAGCGCGATGAACACGGCAGAAACAACACTCTCTACGGTCAGGTTCAGGGTTCTATTGATGGTAGAAACTGGGTAACACTCGCTACATATGATGCAATCCCCGAATCTCAGGTATATCTTTCCAAGACCGTAACCGATACAAACGGATATACATACTTCCGTTATGTAAACTGCGGTACAAGACAGAGCTCCATTGCAGACCTTCTTCTGTTCGGTGCTCCCGCAGCAGCGGCTGAACCCTTCACAGCCGGTCCTATCATCGCTACCCATAACTACTTCGGCGGCGAAATCGAGCTTGCAGCTGCAAAGAATACGGTTACCGACACCGAAATC
>JAZQUQ010000050.1:0-4836 GCA_045631365.1 Eubacteriales bacterium
ACAGAACGACATGGCTACGATCCGACTTCATCGTAAGAGGTCTCGACTACTACACAAGAACTGTATTTGAGTTCATCGCAGAAGGCATCGGCGCACAAAGCACCGTTTGTGGCGGCGGACGCTACGACGGTCTGATGGAAGAGTTAGGGGGCCCCAAGATGGCAGGTATCGGCTTCGGTATGGGTATCACCCGTCTGATCCTCGCTATGAAGGAGTGCGGCGCATACATCCCCGAGCCTCCCCGTCCCGAGCTGTACATTGCATCCATGGGCGAGCGTGCAACCGCATTCGCACTCAGCACCGTGGACAAGCTCCGCAGAGAGGGCATCGCCGCAGAAAGCGATATCATGCAGAGAAGCCTGAAGGCACAGATGAAGTATGCCGACAAGATCGGTGCAAAATACGTTATCATGCTGGGCGACAACGAAATCGACAGCGGCAAAGCAACCGTAAAATGCATGGCAGACAGTTCCCAGACCGAGATCGAGCTGACAAGTATTGCGGATTTCATCAAGGCACAGCACTAAATATTTCAGAAAAACAATATTTGGTTATCCTACCTCTCCTTTACCCGGTACAAAAGTTTTGATCGACCTTTTCCAAAAGGTCGCGGGTTCTTAGGGCAGAGCCCTAAGGGTAAATTGATTTAAAATCTATATTTTGTGAGGCAATTATGGCAGCATTTGAAACGACAGACAAGAGAACCCATTATTGCGGCACCCTGAGTGCTGCGAACATTGGCGAGAAGGTACGTGTGCTGGGCTGGTGCCAGAAGCAGCGTGACCTTGGCAGCCTGATCTTCATTGACCTCCGCGACCGCAGCGGCATTGTACAGCTGGCATTCGACGACAACACCGATCGCGAGATCTTCGACACCGCTTTCGGCGTTCGTGCGGAATTCGTACTGGCGGCACAGGGTACCGTTCGTTCCCGCGGCCCCGAGGCGATCAACAAGAACATCCCCACCGGTGAGATCGAAATCTACGTGGAAGGCTTCAAGATTCTGGCTGCGGCACAGACTCCTCCTTTTGCAATCGTGGAAAACAGCGACGTAAAGCCCGAGCTCCGTCTGAAGCACCGCTATCTGGACCTTCGCCGTCCCGACCTGATGAGAAACATCATGGCTCGTTCCGAGATCACCAATATTGCAAGAAACTACTTCAACGACAACGGCTTTATCGATATCGAAACCCCCAACCTGATCAAGCCCACACCCGAGGGAGCGCGTGACTATCTGGTTCCCAGCCGTGTTCACCCCGGTAAGTTCTACGCTCTGCCCCAGTCTCCTCAGCTTTACAAGCAGCTTCTCATGTACTCCGGCTTCGACCGCTATATGCAGATCGCACGCTGCTACCGTGACGAGGACCTCCGTGCAGACCGTCAGCCCGAGTTTACACAGATCGACCTTGAAATGTCCTTCTCCGATGAAGAAGATATCATGAGCATGAACGAAGGCTTCCTCAAGACTCTGTTTGAGAAGTTCCTCCATCTGGAGCTTGAGACACCCTTCAAGAGAATGACTTATGCGGAAGCTATGGACCGTTTCGGATCCGACAAGCCCGACACCCGCTTCGGCTTTGAGCTGAAGAATCTCTCCGATATCGCAGAAAAGTGCGGCTTCTCCGTATTCTCCTCTGCGGTTGCGGAAGGCGGAAGCGTTCGCGGTATCAAGATCGACGGCGGTGCTAAGTTCACCCGTAAGGAAATTGACTCCCTCACCGAATTCGTAAAGACCTACGGCGCAAAGGGTCTTGCATGGTATAAGAACGCGGACGGCACCGTTTCCTCCTCCTTCGCAAAGTTCATGACCGAGGAAGAAATGGCAGCCATCACCGAGCGCATGGAAGCAGGCGTTGGTGACCTGATCCTCATCGTTGCAGCAAAGAACAGCGTGGTATTCGACTCTCTCGGCGCACTCCGCTGCGAGGTTGCAAAGCGCATGGGCATTCTTGACAAGTCTCAGTTCAACTTCCTGTGGGTAACAGAATTCCCCCTCCTCGAGTACAGCGAAGACGACGGACGCTTCTACGCAAAGCACCACCCCTTCACCATGCCCATGGAAGAGGACCTGCCCCTTCTTGACACCGATCCCGGCGCGGTTCGTGCAAGAGCGTACGACTGCGTTCTCAACGGTACCGAATTGGGCGGCGGTTCCATCCGTATCCACACCACCGAAATGCAGAACCGTATGTTCGAGGCTCTCGGTATCGGCGCAGAAGAAGCAGACGAAAAGTTCGGCTTCCTCCTTGAGGCGTTCAAGTACGGCGTACCTCCCCACGGCGGTCTCGCATTCGGTCTGGACCGACTGGTAACCCTGATCCTCGGTCTGGAGGACATCCGTGACGTTATCGCCTTCCCCAAGGTACAGTACGCGTCCGGGCTGATGTCCAAGTGCCCCGCCGCAGCCGATCCCGCAGCTCTCGCCGAGCTTGGCATCGCAGTTGTGGCTCAGGACGACGCTGAATAAGAATTTTTGGGGGGGAACCTTTTTGCAAAAATTTTCCCCCACGCCCCCATCAAAAAACTTTATGCAAACAAGGGACTGGCTGCACCGCTGTGGTGTGGGCAGTCCTTGCGTTGTTTTTATATGGGAATCTGTTTATTAGCACTCGGTCACCCCGAAAAAACAACCCGCGAAGAAAATCGATTGTTAAATTAATGTAAACTATCCCAAAAACCCTTGATTTTTCCTTTCATTGGGATTAAAATATACTCACAACGGTTGGCACTCCACAATCACGAGTGCTAAAACCCTTGAATTCAAAAACAATAAACATCATATACAGAGGAGGCACATTATGACACTCAAGCCCTTAGCAGACAGAGTTGTTGTAAAGTCAGTAGAAGCTGAAGAAACAACAAAGACCGGTATCGTTCTTCCCGGCACAGCAAAGGAAAAGCCCCAGGTAGCAGAAGTTGTTGCTGTAGGCCCCGGCGGAAACGTTGACGGCAAGGAAGTTGTTATGACCGTTAAGGTTGGCGACAAGGTTATCACCAGCAAGTACGCAGGCACCGAAGTAAAGTGCGACGGCATCGAATACAACATCGTAAAGCAGAGCGACATTCTCGCGATCGTTGAGTAAGTCGCATTTTGATGAGGACTCTGTCCCCAAACCCCTGCCAAAGGGGAACCCTCAAAACTTTTATACAGAGTGAAAATGTGTATGGTTCACAAAATTTTGTCAGCCTACACCCTAAACGTGCCAGTATAAAAGTTCTTTGCTTCTTTCTTACAAGAAAGAACAGAAATTTTTTACTATAATATAGGAGTAACTGAGATATGGCAAAGGATATTCTCTACGGCATTGACGCGAGAAACGCGCTGATTGCCGGTGTTGATAAGCTGGCGAACACTGTTAAGATCACACTCGGCCCCAAGGGCAGAAACGTTGTTCTTGACAAGAAGTACGGCACACCCCTGATCACCAACGACGGTGTAACCATCGCAAAGGACATCGAACTGGAAAACGGCGCTGAAAACATGGGCGCACAGCTGGTTCGTGAAGTTGCAACCAGAACAAACGATGCAGCAGGTGACGGTACAACTACCGCTACTCTTCTTGCACAGGCGTTCATCCACGAAGGTATGAAGAATGTAACCGCAGGTGCTAACCCCATGGTAGTCCGCAAGGGTATCCAGAAGGCAGTTGACAAGGCGGTTGAAGCCCTCATTGCAAACTCCAAGACCGTAAACGGCAAGGAAGACATTGCAAGAGTTGGTACCATCTCCGCAGGTGACGAAGTGATCGGTACTCTGATCGCAGACGCTATGGAAAAGGTTACCGCTGACGGCGTTATCACCGTTGAAGAATCCAAGTCTGCTGAAACCTACAGCGAAGTTGTTGAAGGTATGCAGTTCGACCGCGGTTACCTCTCCCCCTACATGGCAACCGATACAGACAAGATGGAAGCCGTTCTCGACGACGCTCTCATCCTCATTACAGACAAGAAGATCTCCAACGTACAGGACATTCTTCCCCTTCTCGAACAGATCGTTCAGTCCGGCAAGAAGCTCCTCATCATCGCTGAAGATGTAGAAGGCGAAGCTCTCACCACTCTCGTTCTCAACAAGCTCCGCGGTACCTTCACCTGCGTTGCAGTCAAGGCTCCGGGCTTCGGCGACAGACGTAAGGAAATGCTCCGTGACATCGCAATCCTCACCGGCGGTGAAGTAATCTGCGACGAGCTTGGTCTCGACATCAAGGAAGCATCCCTTGCACAGCTTGGTCAGGCACGCCAGATCAAGGTAAACAAGGACAACACCATCATCGTAGGCGGTGCCGGCGAATCCGAAGAAATCAAGGCACGCATTGCACAGATCAAGGCAGCTATCGAAACTACAACCTCCGACTTCGACCGTGAAAAGCTCCAGGAAAGACTGGCAAAGCTGTCCGGCGGTGTTGCAGTAATCAAGGTTGGTGCTGCTACCGAAACCGAAATGAAGGAAAAGAAGCTCCGCATCGAGGACGCTCTCAACGCTACACGTGCAGCAGTTGAAGAAGGTATTGTTCCCGGTGGTGGTACTTCCTACATCAACGTAATCGACGACGTTGCGAAGCTCCTCGACACCGCAGAAGGCGACGAAAAGACCGGTATCCAGATCGTAGTAAAGGCTCTGGAAGCTCCCGTTCGTCAGATCGCTGAAAACGCAGGCTTCGAAGGTTCCGTTATCGTAAACACCATCCGTGCTGCAGCAAAGAAGGGCTACGGCTTCGACGCATACAACGAAGTATACGTTGACATGATGGAAAAGGGTATCGTTGACCCCACTAAGGTAGCAAGAAGTGCGCTCCAGAACGCAGCTTCAGTTGCCTCAATGATTCTTACAACAGAAGC
>JAZQUQ010000051.1:0-5330 GCA_045631365.1 Eubacteriales bacterium
TGCATTTCGAGAAATTTTCTCTTAATGCAACAGCCCCATTTTTTTCTTTATACAGCTGCCATTTTCATGATTTTTTTGTTTTTGTACATTTCGTCATCCGCTCGGTGGAAGACGTCGGAACATTGCGTATCCGTGGTGGGATCGAACAGGGAAAATCCTTTGGCAATGCTTAAGGGGATTGCTGTATCGGAGGTTTTGACGAACGTATTGGTAAGTTCCGCTTCGAATTTTTCAAACAGCGTATCCCGATCTTCCAGATCTCGTTCCTGAAGGATCACTGCAAACTCGTCGCCGCCGATTCGGAACACGGGACTTCTTTTGAAGGTGTCGGAAATCAGTCGGGCTGCGGCTACGATCAGCTCGTTTCCGATGTCGTGGCCGTATGTATCGTTTGCTTCTTTCAGATCGTTGAGGTCAAGCATGACGATCCCGAAGGAAACATCCCCCTCGTGAATCTTTTTATCAAAATCCGCCGTCCATTTCTTGTAGGAGGCTGTATTTCTCAGGCCGGTCAGGGAGTCGCGGTACGCCAGCAGATGCTGAAATTTTTCGTGCTCACGCAAATTCATCCGCATGACTTCAAACGCAAGGCTGAGCTGTTCGACTTCATAGGTGTTGCCGTGTGGAATCTCGATGTCATAGTCTCCGTTTGAGATTTTTACCGAAGCATCGGTCAGTTTTTTCAGCGGTGATACGGCTTTCCTGACCATAAAAATCACGATCAAAGAGAAGATCAGGGTCAGCAGAAGAACCGAGATCACAATTTGACGAATGATCTCATACCGTATAGCTCGGATGTCTTTATAACTTGCGAAAAGAACAAGGGTCATTCCGTTGACCAAATCCTCGGAGACCTCCAGATATTCTTCGGATTCTTCATGGGAGTGATCATCCGTGTGGACTTCGCTGCCGGTGTGAATCACGAGATCGTCTAAGGTAAGGTGCGCGTGCCCGTTTTCGTAGATCTGAATCTGGTGGATCTGTTCGGTCAGAACCGTGTAATCGAAATCCATTCCCACGATACCGATAAAACGGTTTTCCACAAACAAGGGGATCACGTAGGAAATCATCAGAATGCCGTTGTTCTGATTGTAGTAAGGTTCCAACCAAATGGGTTCTCCCGCTTCGTAAGGTTTCCAAAACCAGCCCACATGCTCGATGTCGTCCTTGTCGTAAAGAGTCAGATCGGTCGGGTCAAGACGGACGTATTCCTCGCCGTCCATTTTTGTATAAAACATACCGGTTGTCCCGTCCGAGATGGAAGGGGTAAACCGCAGATAGTATGCGACGGCGCCGTCGGTATGGATGGCTACGTCCACGAACATTTCCCCCGCCATTTGGAGGATTTCATTCTGATTCTCCCGATTTTCGATATCCGCCGTCTTTTCGAACAGGGAAAGAACGTAGCTTTCCATAATCTTTACGGACTTTTCGATATCGCAGAAGGTATCGTTGACACGGGAGGCTTCATTGGAGCAGAGAATCTCGATAAACTCCTTTGTGTGCTGCTGAATATAGTTGTCTACCTCGAAAATCGTTAATCCGCCCACGAAAAGAGCCATGGCCAATATGGCGGAAATGACGATGATAAGGTATTTAAACTTTACTGAATGCATTTTCATCGATAAGACCATTCCTTTTGACAGGATTGTTTGAAAAAGGATTTTTCAAATATAGGTCATTTTATCATGGCACGCGTTACAAAGGTGTTACACGGAAAGGTGTATTGACCGTTTTGTGAGTAAATTTCACGGAGCATGGATTCTTACGGTCTGTAACACCTTTGTAACGCGTATCTGTTTATAATGAAAACAATAAACATCGGTTAGAGGTTAAAAATTACTGAAAAGAGGTCTATTGAATGAACGCGAAAAAGCCAATTACATTCCTTTTGATCCTCACCATCCTGTGCTGCGGAATCTGCGCCTGCCGCGATGCCACGGTTCCTCATCCCACAGAAACGAATGCTCCCACAGAAACGGCTGCTCCGACAGAAGAGGAAAAAGAAACCGTTTTGGTTGAGGAGACATCCGCTATCCTTGGGGAGAACACCCAAAAGGCAGAGACGGAAGTGCCCGTAATCCTTCCTCCCATTGAGATCGAAACAGACGGCGGCGTGGTGATTATCGGCAAGATCAACGTGGATGAGCAGGGGTGGTACATCCAACCCGAACAGCCGCTGAATATTCAATTTGAGTATTTCCTTGACAATCCGTCCGTCTTTTCGGAGCAGACGAGAATTCAAATGTTCGATCCCAAGGCAGATGGGGTGGAAAAAGCGTTGTACATCGGACAAACGGTAACGGCGGAAGGGATTTTCCGCTTTTACAGGGATGATTTTGAGACCCTGTATTTCGCACCGTATACCATCACCATCGGGAAAAATGCGGAGGGCAGCTATGGTGCACCCGATCTGATGCCGCAGGTTGAACCCGTGAATCGGTACGACCCGTCGAAGCCTCTGCCAAAGGCGATGGAACCCATCATCGAGGACGGCGAGTATTCCTACAATGCGTTTATGTTGTCAGAGGAGACGCTGGAATATATGGGGAATGATTTTGCCGCATTTTATGTGGACTTTGTGGAGGCCTTCCTGAACTATCAAACCGAAATCCCCTGTCCCGATCAGGAATATGCGGAAATGCTTTCAACAATTATGTATTACGAATTCCCGCTTTATAGTGCAGCTGCAGAGCCCTTTGAATTCTTCAAGCATTATGATCGGGAAAAGGGGACGGTTTCCATTCCGTATAAGTATAACAGAGAAGAATACGAAAGAATCAAGGATCAATTCTTCGATGCTGCAAACGAAATGTTAACCGCTGCAAAGCCGGGGCAGACCGATGTGGAAATGGCTAAAAATATTTATCACGCCCTCGCTTCACGTATGACCTATGATTACAGCGCGCTGGAGGACTTTGAGCGGAAGGAAAGCTATTACGCCTATTTGCATAACAGCGGCGTTTGTGTCACCTTTGCCAATGTATATAACCAGCTTTTGACTCAGGTGGGAATCAAGACAACAGCTGCCCATTGCGATAACGTTGATACCATCGGACATTCCTGGTCCATCATAACCCTGGACGGAAAACAGTATTTCTGCGACCCGACCTATGAGCTTTCCTATGATAACGGAAACGGATATAAGTTTTTCGGCATGAATTACGCAGACAGAACTGCCGATGGTACGGGATCTATGGGAATCCGTTACGGAAGATATTACATCAATGCTTTGAATGCAGGGAGCATCGCAGAAGAATCCTTGAATTGACAGAAACTTTCACCAAAATCCTTCCGTTTGTAGCACCTTTGTAACGCAGGTTGGGTTAGAGTGGAACGGACGGAATACTATACGAATCATAAACAGAGCGAAATTTTTTGGAGGTCAGATCGATGTTGTATATTTACGTATTCTGGACTACTCCCAGGCGATTAGACAGGTATAAGAAACACCTATCGAAGAATATCTCTTTTTTACGCGGTTTTACTCCTGATTTCATCGGGAGTAAGACCGTTTTCCATGTTAATACGTTCAAAGTTGTAAAAATGCATATACTCTGTTACCGCAGCAAACACGTCGTCAAGCTGTGCGAACTGCATCCGATTCAAACACTCACATTTGAGTGTTCCGAAAAAATTTTCTATAGCAGAGTTATCATAGGGGCATCCGGGACTGGACATTGATGGTTTAATGTGGTATAATTGGGTTAGGTCAAAATATTCTTTCGACGTGTATTGAGCCCCCTGGTCACTATGGTGTGCGAGTCCATCAGTGACCTTTTCTTTTGCAATAGCATCTCTGAGCGTGTCAGTAACCAATGTTGAGGTCATATCGTTTCCGACGCGCCAAGACAAAACCTCCTTCTGTAGATATATATATATTCTACAACCGGAGGTCTTTTTTGTCACTGTCTATTTTTTCGGGATTAGTCCAATTGCAGAGGTGCCTTTTTGTTTTGTATGAATTTACCGTTTCGTTGGATGGAATCCTTACGCCTCTTCCGTTATCCTGGGGAAGGTGCGGATCATTTGTGTATTAACCGCGGTGGGATCGTCTTCGCGGTACACGAACAACCGTCCCCCACGACGCTCGTCCACGCCGTAGCATCGGTAGCCGGCACAGGCATCCCAAAGGAGACGGATGCCGCAGTATTCGGCGTCGAAATCGTTGCGGTGGGTGTGACCGCAGCAGATCGCCTTCACGTCCCCACGCTGGAGCAGAAGGGCAAAGAGCCCCGTGTTGAAGGGCATACAGCCAAGGCCCTCGGAATAATTGCCTTCCTTCACGCAGATTTCGGGGTTGGCACAGGCGGTTTTGTATTCATAGGGAGCAATGTGCATGCAGAGAAGGCCCGGGATCTTTCGCCCTGCTGTTTTTTCAAGCTCCACAGAGGTGTTGTGGTACCACATGAGCTGGTCAAAATACAGCATGCCCCAGATGCCGTAGCCGATGGGATCGTTTGGAAGCCCCGCAAGCTCGTCCATGCTTTTTCCGCCGACAAGGGAATCAAGCTCGTGAACGGTGTGGTTGGTGTCCATTCCCCACACCGCAAGGGCAATCTCGTCCCTACTGTTGTAAACGGGGAGGACAAAGTTGGATTTCCCGTGGACGCTGTCGTCCGTGTGTCCCGAAATACAGGAGGCATAGCTTTCGTAAATCTCCTGCTGACGGGAGATATCCACAGGGGCATCGTGGTCGTGATTTCCGTAAACATGGGCCCACGGAATCCCCTTTTTCTCCATGGGTGCGGTGAAAATATCGAGGAATTGGATCAGGTCCTGTTCGTTTCCGATTTCGGGGCCGTTGCAGTTGTCTCCCCCCCAGATCACAAGGTCGGGATCGCTTTCTTCAATTAAAATCTCCAAAGAACGGAGAGAGCGAGGGTCATAGTTTGCCGATTCCTGAAGGTCCGACAGCATCAGAACGCGAAAGGTGCCGTCCTCCCGAAAACGGAGTTTATGTTTATTTGTCATGTTTTTTCTCCGATGTTTTTTACAACATTATACTACATGGAGCTGCGGGGTGTCAAGGGTTCGGGTTATCAATTTGCCGTCATTTCTCCCGTAAGCTCACCGACCGCAAGGGTATAAGTCTCACCCTTTACAAGCTGTGGGCTGCTCAGGATGATGACCGCAAAGGGAAGCTCGGGGGTACGGGTGAACAGAACAGTTCCGTCCTTGTCGGTGAGGGTGATGAGGGTGCCTGAAGCTTGTGAGCCTGCGTTGACCGCAATGACACCCTGATCGGAATCGCTGAAACTCTGCGCCATCATGGTGGAGCCTGTACCGATGAAGGTGCCGCCCGTGATAAGTCGGATCGTAGCCATGTC
>JAZQUQ010000052.1:0-3925 GCA_045631365.1 Eubacteriales bacterium
TTTTCCCTCCAATTCTTAGTTAAATGACAGATATTTCTATTGCTCATTTACAATCATCTCCTTTCTTCGTAATTATCTATGTAAACTCTGCCAGAGAACATAGCAAGCTTTAGTGCGTGGCTTAACTGTTCGTCAAATTCAGTTTTCTCGAACTGTTTTCACATCTCTATTATACCATAAGTATGCAATTTTTTCAAGTAATGCGCTCAAATGTTCACGGACAAGCCGAGGGGGCAGGGAAAGACGGTTTTTTTTCGTTGATCTGTTTGATTCCGATTGAAAAAGGGTCGGAGATATGCTATACTGTATATCAAAGAACCGTTTTGGAAACAGGAATTTGAACGGACGGGGTTGACAGAATCCAAGAATTTACAAAGGGAGGATTTTCATATGAAATTTCATCACATCTCCTTGCGGGTTACAAATTTTGAAAAATCGTTGAATTTTTATCAGACTTTAACCAAGCTTAAGGTGGCAAAACAGTTCTCCGCCAACGGAGGCAGCGTTGCCTATCTTCACAACGCCGAGGGAGAAACGGAAGTAGAGCTTATTGCCATGCCCGAGGGTCAGACCTTCGAGGGAAAAGGAATGTTCCTCTGTTTTGCCACGGAGGATCTGGAGACAGCGCACAAAATTGCCGTGGATGCGGGCATGAATCCCTCGCCGATCCGCCAGCCGGAACCTACCGCGAAATACTTCTACGTATACGATCCCGATGGGGTTTCCGTGCAGCTGAGAGAATACAAAGACTAATCTTGTGAAAAACCAAAAGCGGAAGTGGAGCTTGACGAAGTCAATACTCACACTTCCGTTTTTTCTGTGTAACGATTCCGGTTGTTTGCAACCCAAAAACGATGTACCGTTGCGGCTCATTTCATGTTTTCGTTGGGCAAAGCGAGGAGATAAAGGAATTCCCCGTCATGATAGGTACCGATCCGCTCGTAACCCATGCGTTCGTATAGCCTCTGACCACGGATGTTTTCCGGGGCGGTCGTAAGGCGAATCCCGCCTGCCCCAACGGATTGTGCCCATTCCTTGGCGGCAGTCATAAGCCGTCTGCCGAGATGTCTTCCTTTCCACGCTTCGGTGATACCGATCCCGAGCCACGGCACTTTGGTATTGATTTCCCACAGAAACACAAGTCCTGCAATTTCTTCCCCATCGGGGGTATCGGCAACGGCTGCCCAGTAGATATGGTTTGGCTTTTCACCGTCCAGAAATGCAAAGGTCACTTTCTCATTGCCGCCATATCTGTTAAAGAAGGTACCACCTTCCTCTCCCAATCGGCGAAAGAAATTGTAAACTCTCTCCCGATCGTCCGGAGTAATACGTCGGATTTTAAGCGATTCAATACTTTTATCCATATTTTTCTCTACCCTTGATTTTTTTACATCTTCAAAATGTGCATGGGAGGATGCAACACCTCATAATCCATCGGACTACGCTTTATTTTATCTGATTTTACACAAACAAAATCCAGATCAGCTTGGACACCACGTGACAGCCTCCGTGGGCGATCATGGCGTAGCGGAGACCGTATTTTCGGTAAAGCCAACCGAACAACAGTCCAAAGCCTCCGTTCAGAAGGAAGCAGCGAAAGAGAATGAGGGGGGACGTCCCAAGGAGCAGAACCGTTGCGGGCAAATGACCTGCGGCAAACAGGAGGGCGGCGCCCACATTGGCTGCAATCAAAATCCCGTTTGTGGGCTTGTCTCTTCCTTTTCCCAACACCTTGTGGAGAATAAACGCAATCAGAGACATCAGGAACAGCCGGAGCATCACTTCCTCAATCACTGCACCGTAGGTAACGGTGGCAAGGAGATAGGGGACGGTGGGCTTTGCTGCGTAGGAATTCATGATCGCTTCGGAATAACGGCCGAAGAACAGAAGATCGGGCAGAATCAACGTGAGTCCGCCCACGACGGATGCGGCGGCGGAGATCACCAGCGGCTTTCGGGTAAGGGCTCGTTCGTCCTTCCAGAGTCCCGTTTTCTTGCCGAGAAAAATGCCCGCCGCGCCGAGAATCAAACCGTATCCGGCAGACTGCAGGGCGGTTACCGCACCCATCAGCACATCTGCGGGGAGTTGTCCCAAGCCTGCCGTCTCCAGCTCGTCAAGAAGCTGCTGACGGATTTCCGCGGGGTAGCTGTCCAAGAGGTAGAGTCCGGTAAAGAAACCGCCCGCAAGGCCGATGACGGCAAAAAACAGCAATGTTTTCCAATAGGATTTCACAAATTGTCTCATGTTTTTACTCCAAACTCAATAATAGCAACGATTATTCTCTCGGTTGGACCGTTCGGCATCACGCAAACAGCACCAAGGCGACTGAAACAAGGAGCAGTACAATCCCTGCCGCAAATTCCGCCAAGCCGATCCGTTTGGCGTAGGCTTCGGTTTTTCTTCCGGCGCGGAAATCTTCGTCAAAGCCGTTGATGAGGGAATAGTTCTTTCGGAAATAAATACAATACCCGAACAGGGCGAACAACACGCCAAGCGCGGTGGTGATGATTTTTAAAGCGGTCATGGTGTTCCTCCGTTACAGGATGTTTTTTCTTCATTATACCACACCCATGCAATTTACGCAACACAGAAATCCCCCTTGACAAAAAATCGTCCCTTATGATATAATATACACTAAGGGAAATGTTTCTGCGTTGTTCCGTGCACAGAGAGGAATCGGTTGGTGCAAGATTCCGTCGGGGACGCATGAGGTACCACCCTGCCGAATAAAACGGCTTTAAAATACTATATAAATTGAGTGAAAGCTCGGGTGGAACCGTGCTTACGGCTATGCTGTACGCACCCCGGCAAAGACAGTCATCGACAGCACGTCATTGACTGAACCGTCCGCCAAGGCTTTCTTTTTGTTTTGGGCGGACAAATTCAATCCCCTAACACTTTAGGAGGTATACACTCATGTTTCAGGTTAAATTCAACGAACAGGTAATGAGCTTTGATGCTCCCATCACCGTATACGATGCTGCAAAAGAAGCGGGTCTCATTTCCCGTGACATCATCGCAGCGGCTGTAAACGGCACAACCACCGACCTCACCACTCTCATCACAGCCGATGCGGAAGTGGCTCTCTACACTTTTGCGGACAAGGAAGGCGCTCACGTTTTCCGTCACACCGCATCCCATATCCTTGCCGAAGCGGTAAAGCGTCTCTATCCTGAGGCAAAGCTGACCATCGGTCCCGCTATCGACAACGGATTCTACTACGACTTTGACTCCGAGGTTTCCTTCACCCCCGACGTTCTCGACAAGATCGAAGCGGAAATGAAGAAGATCGTTAAGGAAAATCAGAAAATCGAACGCTTCACTCTTCCCCGTGCGGAAGCGCTGAAGCTGATGGAAAACGAACCCTACAAGGTAGAGCTGATCAACGATCTTCCCGAAGATGCTGAGCTTTCTTTCTATAAGATGGGTGAATTCACCGATCTTTGCGCCGGTCCCCACCTCTTCGCAACCGGTGCGGTGAAGGCATTCAAGCTGACCTCCTGCACAGGTGCATATTGGAGAGGCGACTCCACAAAGAAGATGCTCTGCCGCGTTTACGGTACTGCATTCCCCACTAAGGACGAGCTGAAAACTCACCTCGAGCGCATCGAGGAGGCACACAAGCGCGATCACAACAAGATCGGACGTGAGCTCGGCTACTTCACCACCGTTGACACCGTAGGTCAGGGTCTTCCCATCATGCTTCCCAAGGGAAGCCGCGTTATCCAGCTTCTTCAGAGATGGATCGAGGATGAGGAGCAGAAGAGAGGCTACCTTCTCACAAAGACTCCTCTTATGGGTAAGCGTGAGTTCTTCAAAATTTCCGGTCACTGGGACCACTACCTCGACGGTATGTTCGTCATCGGCGATCCTTACGATGAGACAAAGGAATGCTTTGCACTCCGTCCTATGACATGTCCCTTCC